>CADCWK010000011.1 GCA_902806375.1 uncultured Thermomicrobiales bacterium | reverse complement strand
AGGTGCGGGGGAGTGACGTGGCGCTGACGATCGACGTGGCCATCGCGAAGACGCACAAGTACGCCAGCCGCGACAGTGGCGACACCGCCGAGGTCGTCGAGCGGCCCGGCGGCGGGTTGACGCTGCTGGTCGTTGACGGGCAGGGCAGCGGACGCGGAGCGCGCGTGATCAGCCAGATGATCGCGGCCCGGGTCCTGTCCCTCGTCAAGGACGGGGTCCGGGACGGCGCGGTGAGCCGGGCCGCGAGCGATATCCTGCTGACCCATCGTCACGGTCAGGTGTCGGCGACGCTCGACATGGTCTCGGTCGATCTCCCGGCCAGCGAGGTCATCGTGACGCGCCAGGGAGCGACGCACGGGGCCGTGCGTCACGCGGATGGCGTCGATCTCCTCGCCGGTGCGGCGCCGCCCCTGGGCCGCTACCCGTCGAGCCGGCCAACCATCTGGCGATACCCGCTCGTGGCCGGCCTGCTCGTCATCGTGACGTCGGACGGCATCACCGGGTCCGGGCAGCGAAACGGCCAGCCGGCGCTTGACCTCGGGGCGTTTCTCGCTGCTCTCCCGGATGACGCCAGCGCCCAGGGGACTGCCGACGCGCTCCTGGCCTGTGCCCTGGAACGGGACGGGGGAAGGCCGGCGGATGACTGCACCGTCGGCGTCGTGCTCATCGGTGACAACGTTGACGGTCTGGTGGTCCGCCGGATGTCGGTGAACCTGCCGGTCCCGTAGGGGCGGATGGGGAACGACGTCGTTGCGGGAGAGACGGGAGTCGAGGATGCGAGAGAGGCACCCGGTCGGTCATGGTCCGGAGCACCGGGGGACCACCGGCGGTGAGATCGTCATCGTCGGGCCCTGCGCGTCCGGGAAGTCCACCCTGGTCAGCGGTCTCGTCGGACTGGGCTACCGGGCGCGCGTCGTCGGGCAGGAGCACAGCGAGATCGGTCTGCTCTGGCAGCAGCACCAACCGTCCGTCGTGATCGGGCTCCACGCCAGCCTCGAGACCGTCCGGTCCCGGCGGGGGCCGGCTTGGCCAGCGGCGGTCTACGAGCAGCAGCAGCGACGACTGGCACCGGCGATGGCGGCCGCTGACGTGATCATCGACACGGGCGAACTCTCACCGATCGCGACCCTGGCCGCGGCGGCGGCGGCCATCCGCGGGGCTGGGACGGACTGCGAGGATGGCCGTCGATCGCCGTGACCGGGGACTCTCAGTTGGGAGAGAACCCGGATCCGGGATGCTCGATCGGTGTCCCGGCGGCACCGGCCCTGGTCAACAACCGGTGCTCACGGCGGATGATCGCCAGCAGTCGATCGAGGCGATCGCGACTGGTCGGGAGCTCGAGCAGTTGCTGGCGCTCCCAGGTGTTGAGCCAGAGCGTCCGGCTCAGGAGGTAACCGAGGTCGGTCGGATTGTCGGGCAGTTGCAGCTCGGGCACCGGGAGACCGCCGGCGCTGGCCGCGGCCGCGACGAGGCGCAGCATGGCCGACCGGGTCCGGTCGGCCAGCGTGGAGAGGTCGTCGCCGGGCTCCTTGTCGTCCGGCAGCCATTCCACCCGGGCGACCGCGTACGGGCCCGACCAGTCCGTCTCGATGACCCGGAACCGTCGCGAGCCCCGGACCGCGATGTCGGCCCGCCCGTCCTCGTGCTGGTGGATACCGAGTAGCTCCGCCGAGGTGCCGACGGGGTGGATCTCCGGCTGGTCCCCGACCTCATGCCCGGTCAGGGTCAGCACCACGCCGAACATCGGCTCGGCGTTCGCCTGGTCCTGGAGGAGTTGCCGGTAGCGCGGTTCGAAGATGTGGAGCGGCAACGCCATCCCCGGAAAGAGCGGCGAGGACAGGGGAAACAGGGGAAGCCGGGCAGTCTCTGCCGCGTCGCCGCTGCTGGTCGGGACGGGGTCTGGCGTACCGGTGGGATCCTCGGGTCGAGTCGTCATGGTGCTGATTGCTCCCGTCGGACGGATTGTCGCCGTTGTGCAGGCGTGGGATACGGATCGATCTGGATCAGCGCCCGGGGCGGGCCCGGCGTTGTCAGCTGGGAGGTCGACACATCCTCTTGTCTGGGGAGCGACGCATCGCTACGCAGTCTGGGATCACTGGTCCGGTCGGTCGGCGGGATGGGCGGTATGCTTGACGGCGCCGATAAGTTTCGACCCTGTCCGAGGTGACGACGCGACGATGGTGATCCACGAACCCGAGAGACGCGCTCCGGCGGTGGAAGAGGATCAGGGGGTTCAGACCCTGACGATCGCGGACGTCGCCCGCCTGCCACTGGCATGGCACCACCGGCACGACCGGGCGGAGATCCGGCAGCTGATCCGGGGATTCCCGGGTCGCTCGGTCTGGATCCCCGCCACCGGAGAGTTCGCATTGATCGGGCCGTGGCGGAACCGCACCGATATCGTGCAGGTCCTCGAACTGAGCGCGCAACGCTCGGCCGCGACGCTGATGGAAGCCGCGTCCGCGGCATCGGGGTATCTCGGTGCCGACCTCCTGGTCATCATGGAGAACGACGAGCGCCGCCGCCCCTCGTACTACCGGGCTATCGAGTTCCAGCACCTCGAAGACGTCATCACGATGGACCTCGATCTGTCCGACCGGCCCGCCCCCGTCGCGTCCGCGCTCCGGTTCGTCCGCGTCCGACCGGACTCCCCCGAGTTCGCGGCCATCGCCCGCATCGATGAACTCGCCTTCCCCTGGATCTGGCGGAACGTACCGGCCGAGTTCGAGAGTTACATCCGGATTCCCGATGTCGAGATCCACCTCGGCCTCCTCGGGGGTGAGCCCGTCTCCTACTTCGGGGTGACGCTGTACCGGGACTGGGGACATCTGGATCGGATCGCGGTCGTCCCGGGCCGACAGGGGCAGGGTATCGGCCACCAGACCCTGATCGCCGCGACCGATCTAATGGCCCTCGACGGGGCCGAGTCCGTCGGTCTCAGCACCCAGGGGCACAATTACCGTTCCCGCCGGATGTACGAACGGTTCGGTTTCGCTCGCCGTGATGGGAATGACTACCGGATCTACGGGCGACCACTGCGCGACGAGTCGCTGGCCGCGTTGCTCGACCGGTCGCCGGACGATCGGTCACCGGACATCCACTCGAACGCGCCGATCGACGATGAGGATCTCAGACGATGACCAGTACCTTCGGCCGGCTGTTCCGGATCACGACGTGGGGCGAGAGTCATGGGCCCGCGCTCGGCGTCGTCATCGAGGGCTGCCCGGCCGGGCTGCCGATCACCGCGGCGGAGATCCAGCACGAGCTTGACCGGCGTCGGGTCGGTCAGAGCAAGGTCACCTCGCCCCGCAACGAGCGGGACCAGGTCCAGATCCTCTCCGGTGTCTTCGAGGACGTCGCGACCGGAGCCCCGATCTGCCTGATCACGTACAACGCCGACGCCGACTCCTCGAAGTACGACAACCTGCGCTCGGTGTTCCGGCCCGGCCATGCCGACTTCACCTACTGGGCCAAGTACGGGCACCGCGACCACCGGGGCGGTGGCCGCTCGTCGGCCCGGGAGACCTGGGGTCGGGTCGCGGCCGGGGCGATCGCCCACAAGATCCTCGCGACTGCCGGCTGCTCGGTCCTCGCCTACACCCGTGAGATCGGTGGGATCGCGATGGAGACGTTCGACGCCGACGAGATCGAGCGGAACCTCGTCCGGTGCCCGGACCCGGTCGCGGCCCAGCGCATGACGGAGGCGATCCTGGCGGTCAAGGAGGAGAAGGATAGCCTCGGTGGCGTCGTGGAGATCGTCGCGACCGGAGTGCCGGTCGGGCTCGGCGAGCCGACCTTCGAGAAGCTCGACGCCCTGATCGGGCAGGCGATGCTGAGCATCCCGGCGACCAAGGGCGTCGAGATCGGCGGAGGGTTCGCGGCGGCGCGCTCCCGCGGGTCGGCCAACAACGACACGTTCGAGATCGTCGACGGCCGGGTCCGGACCCGGACCAACTCGGCCGGTGGCTCGCTGGGAGGTATCTCGTCCGGTGAGGACGTCGTCGTCCGGGTCGCGATCAAACCGACTTCCTCGATCGAGCGGGTCCAGGCGACGGTCGACACCGAGGGCAACCCGACGAGCATCGTCGTCGAGGGCCGCCATGACCCATCGGTCGTCCCCCGCGCCGTCCCCGTCTGTGGCGCGATGCTGGCCCTGACCCTCGCCGACCTGCTGCTGGTCAACCGGGCTTCCCGCCTCAGCGGGAGCTACCAGGGGTTCGCCTGACCCACGGTTCAAAGGCCACGTGACGTCCGGAATACGCCCGGTCGGCGGCCACGCGACTCGACGGAAAGAGCGTAGAGGGACGGCTTCGCTCCCGGGTCATGGCGTGGCCCGTCCCGGTGGGGCGGGGTGTCGGAGACGGGAGTGGCTGGCAGACACGACAGGGGGCACCCGCTCTCGGGTGCCCCCTGTCGTGGTCCATGACGCCGTGGCGGGATTAGACGGCCAGGGCTGGCTCGGCCGATTCCCGCCAGCTCGCCGACGCGATAAGCTCGGCGTCCAGCTCGGGATACAGGGGGAAGGCACGGGTCAGGGCCAGGACCCGCTGGCGGGCTGTCTCCACGATCCCATCCGCCACGTCGATCTTCGCCTTGCTGGCCTTGCCAGACGACGTCGTCGCCGGACGCGTGTTCCGCAGGACCAGCCCGATGATCGCGGCGATCTCGCGCATCTCGGCGGTGCCCATCCCGAGCGTCGTGACGGCCGGGGTGCCGATCCGCAGGCCGCTCGTGTACCAGGGACCGTTCGGGTCGAACGGGAGGCTGTTCCGGTTCAGGGTGATCCCCGCCTGGCGGAGGGCCGATTCCGCCTGGCGCCCGTTCAGGCTGAACGACTTCTCGACGTCGATCAGGAGCAGGTGGTTCTCGGAGGTGCCGGTCACGACTGAGAGCCCCTCCTCCACGCACCCGGCCGCGAGGGCGGCGGCGTTGTCGACGATCTGCCGGGCATAGGTCGCGAACTCCGGCCGGCTGGCCTCCCGGAAGGCGACGGCCTTGGCCGCGATCACCTGCGGCAGCGGACCGCCGAGGATCGCTGGGCAGCCCTTGTCCACCCACTCGGCGAACTCCTGCTTGCAGAGCACGATGCCGCCACGGGGACCGCGGAGGGTCTTGTGGGTGGTCGACGTGACGATGTGGGCGTGGGCGACGGGGTCGTAGTCGCCCGAGAACACCTTGCCGGCGACCAGACCGGCGAAGTGAGCCATGTCGACCATGAAGACCGCCCCGACCTCGTCCGCGATCGCGCGGAGGCGGGCGAAGTCGATCCGGCGCGGGTAGGCACTGTACCCGGCGATCAGGATCAACGGCCGGACCTCTAGCGCCTGCGCGCGGACCTGCTCGAGGTCCAGCAGACCGGTCTCCCGGTCGACCGCGTAGGCGTAGGTCTCGAACATCCGGGCCGAGATGTTGTGCCGGTAGCCGTGGGTGAGGTGCCCGCCCGAGTAGTAGTCGAGGGCCAGCAGGCGCTGGCTGTTCAGTTCCGCCCGGATGGTCTCCCACTGCTCGGGGGTCGCCTTCGACGGGTCCTCGAGACCCAGCCGCGCCAGCGCCGGAGCCTGGACGCGGGCCGAGAGGATCGCCGAGAACGCGACCAGGTTGGCATCGGCGCCGGAGTGCGGCTGGACGTAGGCGTGGTCGGCGCCGAAGAGGTCCTTCGCCAGCCGGACCGCCTCGGCCTCGATCAGGTCGACGTTGTCGCAGCCCGCGTAGAAGCGATGACCAGGGTAGCCCTCGGCGTACTTGTCGCTGAACAGGTTGCCCTGGGCGAGCTGGGTGGCGAGCGAACTGTAGTTCTCGCTGGCGATCAGCTTCAGGCTGGAGCGCTGATCCTCCAGCTCCCGGACGATCGCGGTCGCGGCGATCGGGGATGCGGCGGCGACCGTGTCGAGACTCGCGTAGTACGCGGTGGCGGCGGTGTCGATCGCGTGGTGGGGAGTCGAACTGAGATAGCGGCCGAGCAGGCCAGCGCCGGTGTCCATGGTGCGTGTCCTCCGGGTTGCGGTTCGCGTGGCGGAATCTGTCAGATCGATGCTACACCGGCGGTGGGTCCGGCTGCACCGCGACTGCGGACAACCTGCCTCATCCGATCGGATGGGGATGGTCGCCGTCAGTCGATCACCCGGGTCAGGAAGCGCTCGGACGGCGTCAACTGGGCGGTTACGATCAGACGGTCACTCTGGTCGGTGACCGGGTCGAGGTCGTACGAGCCGTAGCACTCGAAGTCGACCCAGCCCGTCAGTTCCAGCAGGAGGAGCAGTTCCGCCTGGCTGACGTACCGGAGCGTGAAGCTGGTCACCTCCCGGCGGAGGGTGCCATCGGCCTCGACGATGTCGTACCAGATCGACGTGGCGATCGTCTGGTCCGCCGCCGAGACCCGGCGGTCGCTGAACTTCATGACCCGGCGCCCATCGGGGAACGTCCACTGCCCGTCCAGGGCGGTTCCCGCCAGCGACTGCAGCTGATCCGGCGTCGGATTGAGGACGTCGACGATGAGCTGGCCGCGCGGGTCGCACGCCTGGCGAGCCGCCGTGAGGATCGCGCGCTGTTCCTCACCGTTGCCGGCGTGGAGCAGGCTGTTGAGGCCAATGATGACGAGCCCGAACGGGCCGCCGGGGCTGTCCGCGGCGGCGGTCATGTCCGCCTCCACGAGGTGATACGGCGTGGCTGACCCCGCTGCGGCGAGCGCCAGTCGTGCCCGCTCCAGCATGGGCCCGGACCGGTCCAGGCCGGTGACGCGATGACCGTCGGTCGCCAGCGGGACCATGATCCGTCCCGTCCCGCAGGCCAGTTCGAGGACCGGATCACCCGTCGCGTAGGCGAACTGCCGGTACATCTCGACGTCGTCATCGAATCCGGCGTGCTCGAGGTCATACAGCTCCGGGATGCCCGCGTAGGCATCCGGCCGATGAGCGATGACCGGTCGTTCGTTGAGCAGACGGTCCATGGTGCGTCTTCCCCCCTACGGAACCGCTCGCCGATCAGACGGGCCGGTCGTCGTCACCACGCGCCTGCTCGATGGCCTCGTCCAGCCGGGCCACCGCGTCCTCCATGGCGTCCTCGATGATGTGGAAGCCCTGGCGGATGGCCGTCTCGAACTCGGTGAGCCGCTGATAGGCGAACATCTCGATCTCGCCGACGCTCCGGCGTCGCTCCTCATCGGACCGGCGCAGCAATTCCTCGCTCCGCTGGCGGGCCTCATTGAGGATGCCCTCCTCGGAGGCCCAGTACTCCCCCCGTTGCCTGGCCGTCGCCACGATCTTGGTGGCTTCGGCCTGTGCCTCGCCGAGGATGCGCTCGCGCTCCCGGACCACGCGCTGCGCCTGCCGGATCTCGTCCGGGACCGTCTCACGGAGGAGCTCGACGAGGTCGAGGAACCGGCCTTCCTCGACGAGGACGTTGCGGGAGAACGGGACGCGCCGGCTCTCACTGACGAGGCGTTCCAGTTCGTCGATGAGTTCGGCGATGTCAGCCTGGGCGCCTTCGTACGGCGGGTCGGGGGTAGTCATGCGGGTACCGTGGTCCTCCTGGGACGGGTCCCTGGCCGGTGCGGGGCGGTCAGGGGGTGAGACGGGCCGGAATCCATCGGAGCGGTTACCCGGCGTCCGGGCCGCGAAGGGCCCGCAGGACATTCGGGGGAACCAGGCCAGTGACATCTCCGCCGAGGCCGGCGACCTCGCGGATCAGGCTCGAACTCACGAACGCCTGCTGGGCGTTGGTCATCAGACAGACGACCTCGATCCCCGGCGCCAGATGGTGGTTCATGTGAGCCAGCTTGAACTCGTATTCGAAGTCCGTCACGGCCCGGAGCCCCCGCACGATGACGCTGGCCCCGCAGGCATGCGCGAAGTCGATCGACAGACCAGTGTACCCCTCGACCCGCGTGCGGGTCAGGAGTGCCGGGTGTCCGGGCGCCGCCTCGGTCAGGGCGTCGCGAACCAGCGCGATCCGCTGGTCGGCGTCGAACATCCGGCCCGGCTTGGCGGCGTCCCGGTAGACGGCGACGATCACCTCGTCGAAGAGCCGGGTGGCCCGGGTGATCACATCCAGGTGTCCGAGGGTGATCGGGTCGAAGGTGCCGGGGTAGATGGCGATCGCCATCCGCATCACTCCTGCGTCGGGGACGCGTCGCCCGGCTCGGCCGGCAGGGTCTCGTCGTATGGCCACTCGTAGACCGTGAAGCAGCTGTCGCCGTGGCACCGGCTCCGGAGCAGTTCCAGCCGACCAGCGGTAGGCGGCGGCGTGAACCGGGGCCAGTGACCCAGGACCACGAGCGAGCCGGATTGTATCAGCGCCGAATCACCCACCGAGGTCAGGATATCGGTGATGTCGTCGTCGGCGTAGGGCGGGTCGATGAAGACGAGATCGAACGGCGGGGTGTCCGGACCCGCCCGGTTGACGTAGGTCGACACCGGGAGTTGCTGGATGGCACTGATGTCGGCGTACCCCGTGTGGGCGAGGTTGGCCCGGATCACGGCGACCGCGGCGGCGGCCTGCTCGACGAACTCCGCCCGGAGCGCGCCGCGGGACAGTGCTTCGATCCCGAGCCCACCGGTACCCGCGTAGAGATCGAGGACCCGGTCCGGTTCGGCGCCGAGCGAGGCGAGCATCGAGAAGACCGCGCTCTTGATCTTGTCGGTCATCGGCCGGGTCGCCTTACTCGGCGGCCCCTTGAGCTGGAAGCCGCCCCGCTCCCCCGCGATTACTCGCATCCGGTTCCCTCTCCACGTCGGCCATCGTCGAGACAGTGTAGCCGTGGCCCCCGGACGGATGTGGCCAGCAGCCGCCCGTCCGGGACCGGCGCGAGCATGGGTCGGTGCGGACCCGTCTGGTGGAACGATGGTCCGGCAGATGCGACCAGCAGCGCCATGGAAGAGACCGTGAAGGGGACCAGGTCGACCGCGGGCGACTCACCCGTAGACGTGGGCGGCAGGGCAGGATCAGGGACGGCGTTCCGACTCGCCGGGCGCCAGAGCCCGGTCGATCCGTCCATGGCGCACGCCCAGCGCGGCGACCTGATCGTCCTGGTAGGCACGACCACCAGAGTGCTGGACGACTGCCGGATCCAGAATGGGGCGCTCGTGGTCGCCCCGTCCCAGCTGCCTTCCTATCCGGTCGCCGCCCCGGACGGGATGACGTGCCGGCCGGGCGAGACCCTGCCACTGGCGATCGCCGCCAGTGACGGGCTCGGTCGCAACGAGCGACAGGCCGTCCTGGACTGGCTCACCCGCCGGGCCGGCGGGTTCAACGACGAGGGGTATCTGCGCCGGGCCTATGCCCTCCATGGCCGGGTAACGGACCGTCGCCCGGACCGGCTGGGGACCGCCCTCCTGCTGTGGTCGGTCTGCGCCCATCCCGACCGGGCCACCGCCGAGCCCGTCCGGGCGATCGTCCGCCAGCTCGCCGCCGGGCTCGCGCTGGGCCGTGACCGCCGGCAGGCCTCGCCGTCCGCGACGGTCGACCTGGCGGAGTCAGCGGCGTCCGCGATGGCGCTCCGCGGTGTCTCGGCCATCCTGCCCGCCGACGAGTGGGGACGCGCCGCCGCCAGGGAGGAAGAGCGCCGCGACGGTCTCCATGCGGCCGTCCTCGCGGCGTTGCAGGCCTCGCGGGAGGGACCGGTGCTCGAATCGGATCGTCCGTCCGGTCCAGCCGACGCCATCGACGCCGGGCCCCGGCGGCTGTTTCCGGACGACGGGTCCGAGCGGGCGGCGCTCCTCGCGCTGGGTTGGCTCCCGGGTATCCAGTCGACGCTGCGCGATGGCGCGATCGAACGCCTCGTCGGGACGCTCCTGGCTGAGGATCCCGCCCCGGACACTCGCGTCCCGGTCGCGGATCTCTTCTGGCTGACCATCGCCCTCGAACAGGCCGGACGGTCGGACCGGGCCGGTGAGCTCTTCGCCGCCACGGTCGACCTCGCCGACTCCGATGGTCATTTCCCGGAATGGGTCGAGAGCCCCGGTGGTGTCGAGCGCGCGGCGACCCCGTATCTGCCAGCCCACCTCGCGTTTCTGCTGGCTGCGGGTGTCCTGGGCCGGCTGGCCGACCTGCCACGGAGCGGCTATACGTCGGCGAAGCGGCGGACGTCAGGCTGAGGGATCCGGGAGGCGACGCTGTGGCCCCCTCCGGCCCGCCGGAATGGGCGTCTGTCTGGTGATGGGTCATACTTGACGGATTCTGGCCCGCGGTGGCTCCCACCGGCGGGCCGCTTCATGCGCCCGGAACGACCCGTCCGGACGTCCGCTGCCCCCAACCAGTCCGACGCCATCCGACACCCCCAGGGAGAGAGCCCGTGGCCACCCAGCTCGTCATCATCGGTCTGCCCAATGCCGGCAAGACCACCGTCTTCAACGCGCTGACCCAGGCGGACGCCCAGACGGGCACGTACGGCGCCTCCAACGACGAGCCGAACCTCGCGACGGTCAAAGTGCCCGACGCCCGTCTGGACCTGCTGACCGAGATGTTCAAGCCGCAGCGGAAGATGCCGGCGGACGTCCAGTACCTCGACGTCGCTGGCGTCGCCAAGGGCATGGCCGAGAAGGGTATGGGCGGCAAGCTGCTCGGTCACCTGTCCCAGGGTGACGCGCTGGTCCATGTCGTCCGGGCCTTCGCCGACGACAACGTCGCGCACCCCGAGGAGAGCGTCGACCCGATGCGCGACATCGAGACGCTCAACCTGGAGTTGATCTTCAGCGACCTCGCCGTGATCGAGAAGCGGCTGGATCGCCTGGTCGGGCAGATCCCGAAGACGAAGGGCGGCGAGCGGGAGCAGTACGAGCGCGAGCAGGTCATCCTCAAGCGCTTCCACGGCGCCCTCGAAGCCGAGACACCGATCCGCGAGGTGATCGGCGAGGTCGACCCGGACGACATGCGGCTTATCCGGGGGTTCGGCTTCCTGAGCCAGAAGCCGCTGCTCGTCCTGCTCAACACCGGCGAGGACCAGGTCGGTGAACCGGCCGCAACGCTGGTCGCCGACGCCACCGAGCGCTTTGGCCGGCCGGGCCTGGCGGTCGAGGCGATCGCCGGCCAGATAGAGATGGAGATCGGGCGGCTGGACCGCGACGACGCGGCCGTCTTCATGGAGGATCTCGGCATCACCGAATCGGGGCTCGACCGGGTGATCGCTCGCTCGTTCGACCTGCTCGGCCTGATGCCGTTCTTCACCGTCGGCCCGGACGAGTGCCGCGCGTGGACGATCCGGCGAGGAGAGACCGCCGTCGAGGCCGCCACCGCCATCCACTCCGACATCGCCCGGGGCTTCATCCGCGCCGAGGTCGTGGGCTATGACGACTTCATCGCGGCCGGGTCGATGGCCGAGACCAAGCGGCTGGGCACGTTTCGCCGCGAAGGCAAGACGTACGTCGTCCAGGACGGCGACATCATCAACTTCCTGTTCAACGTCTAGTCCGCGGGAACGGTCCTCGGCGTCCTACGGCGTCACGACCGACCGCTTCGCCAGAATGGACGTGAGGTCATGTGGGACTACGGGGATCATGTCGTCCTCAGGTTCATCCGGAACCGGCCAGCTGACGTCATCCTGCCGGTGACAGTCGTCGCAGACGCGGACGAGTACACCGCGCTCTACGTCCCGGCAGGGGCTGTCTACAAGGGACAGGCAACCCGGGAGGGTCGGCGTCTGGACCGGAGCCTCCCGTTTCTCGAACGCGAGCGGCTGGTCGGCGGCTTGGCTGACACCACCTGGACGGATACCAACGTCCTCATGGTTCAGCGACCTGCCAGCCTCGCCTCGATCTCGCTGTTCTGGGATGCCGGCACGGGAGAGTTCCGGAACTGGTACGTCAACTTCCAGGCGCCATTGGCCCGGACGCGGGTCGGTTTCGACACCGCCGACTACCTTCTGGATCTCGTCGTTCAGCCAGACCTGTCCTACGCCTGGAAGGACCAGGACGAGTTCCGAGAGGCACGGGAGCACGGTCTGATCAGTTCCGGGATACTGAATGCGGTCGAGACCGCGGCCCACCGAGCCGAGCAGGACGTGCTGACACGGAGTTGGCCGTATGACGCCGGATTCGAGGGCTGGCGGCCGGAGCCTGGCTGGGCGCTGCCAACCCTCGGACTGGACTGGGCTGAGGAACTCTCCTGGCCCGACGCCGGCTAGCCCTTCCCACTCGAAAGCGTGGAACCACGAGGTCAAAGAGTACGATGACCGATCAGACCGACGGTGACGACGACTCGCTGGAGATCACCCTGCGGCCCGCCGCCGAGGTCGCGGCCCGGCTGGTCGCGCTCGCCACGGTGGTTCGCCGGGCGGCGCTCGAACTGGACCCGAGTGGGGACGCCGAGGGTGAGCGGTTCGACCAGGCCGCCTGGCTGCGCGAGGAGCGCCTCGCGCCGCTCCTGACGCCGGACGAGCGGAAGCTGATCGAGACCCGTGTCGGTGGGCTGTCCCGTGACGTCGCCGAGGACGCTAGCTGGCGGATCGAGTCGGTCGCGGTGCTGGCCTGGGCCTCGGGCCTGAGCGACGCGTTGCCGACCTACGAACTCCCGTCGCCCCCGGCCGAGATCCTGGCGCTGATCCCCGAGCCGTTGGGG
>CADCWK010000010.1 GCA_902806375.1 uncultured Thermomicrobiales bacterium | reverse complement strand
ATACCGTCCTCCAGCATCGGACCGACAAGTCGCAAGGCTGCATCCCGACCGCCCAGCAAGTCGATCATCCAGTCGCTGTCGCAGAGATTCATGGCTGTCCGGCTGCGGGCCCGGTCACGTCATCTCGCCGCTGCAACTCGATGCTGTACTGCCGGCTCTCGTCTACCATCCGATGCATCGCGCCCGTGTCGATCCCCCGCATGGAGTCGACGATCTCTAGGATGCGTTGCAGGCGTTCCTCCGATATCGGGCGGTTCATGGAGAGGGCATCATCCGTCCCCACGGGAGATAAGTCCCTTGGCCCATCTGCCGGGTCGGCGTCAGAGATCAGCACCGCGACTCGACGCCCCCGCGTCGCAGGACCAGCCCGTCCGGGTGTGCCTCCAGCTCGCGGGTCAGCCCCTCCAGCCCCGGAACATCGTCGATGTCGATGACCTTGCGTTCCGCCACCATCGTGGCCCTGCCTCTCGCCCCTGCATCACCCGTTCGTCGTCACGGAGCAAGTCTAGCCGGTCACGGACGCAGTCCCATCAGGGTCAACCACATGTGGTACCGGTCGTTGTGAGGTCGGGACGATCGAATGACGGCCGCCGTTGGCGTTTCGTGGCCCAGCCCGTGTCGGTGAGGACGGAACCAGTGGCTGGGGCCTCGGTGGCGTTTGCCTCGGATCGCCCCTGCCGTCGTCCGTGATCCTAGACGACCGGATTCCCGGCGCAGCTCCCGTCTTCCGCGTCGCCCTGGCCAATGTGAAAAGGCGCGGTGCGCTGGCCGTGTCGGGAATCCAGCGAGACCGCCGAGGTCGGATCAACCACGATGATCGGCGCTACTTGCCGATGCAGAACCGGCTGAAGATCTCGGTCAGCACGGCCTCGTCGACCGCGTCCCCGGTGACGCTGCCGACCGCATGCAGGGCCGCCCGGACATCGACGGCCAGCAGGTCCAGCGGGTACCCGACGAGCCGGGCGGCCTCGGCCTCGGCGAGATGCGCGGCGGCGCGGTCCAGCTCCGCGCGCTGCCGGGTCGTCAGCAGTGACGGTTGGGCATCGCCGCTGGCCGCTCCCAGGGCGGCAACGATCGCCGACTCCAGCTCCGGCAGGCCCAGCCCCGTCGTCGCCGAGACCGTCACGACGGCACACCCGGGTAGCCGGTCGAGGATGGCTCGCTGCGCCGCGGAGGGCAGGTCGCCCTTGTTGAGCGCGACCGTGACGGGCAGCGGCGCGCCGTCGCCGGGGTCCAGCCGGGCGATCAGCGCCTCCGCGACGGCGAGGTCGTCGGGGCCGGGCGCGACGGAACCATCCAGCACCAGGACCGCCGCGGCCGACGAGCGCAGCGCAGCCCGGCTCCGCTCGATCCCGAGCCGCTCGACCGGGTCGTCGGACGGCGCGATCCCGGCGGTATCGAGCAGCGTGACCGGCACCCCACCGAGGTCGGCCGTCTCCGAGACGACGTCGCGCGTCGTCCCGGCGATCGGTGTCACGATCGCCCGCTCATTGCGGAGCAGGGCGTTGAGCAGGCTGCTCTTGCCGACGTTGGGCCGCCCAACGAGGGCGACCCGGGCGCCCTCGCGGTAGAGCTGCCCGGAGCGGGCCCCGGCCAGCACCGCCGCCAGCGCTCCCGACGCCAGCCGGAGTCCGTCGGCGATGTCGGCCGGTGGGACCTCGTCGTCCGGGAAATCGGCGAGGGCATCGAGATGGGCCAGCAAGCCGATCAGTGTCGTCTGCGCGGGCCGGAGCCGCTGGGCCAGCGCCCCGGAGAGGTCGTCGACGGCGAGGCGAAGTCCGTCCGCCGTCCGGGCCCCGACGACGGCCAGGACGGCCTCGGCCTGCGTGAGGTCCAGCCGGCCGTTCAGGAAGGCCCGCAGCGTGAACTCGCCCGGTTCGGCCGGCCGGGCCCCTGCCGCCAGCACGACGCGCAGCACCTCGGCCAGCGTGACCGGGCCACCGTGACAGGACAGCTCGACCGTGTCCTCCCGCGTGAACGTCCGCGGCGCGGCCATCCAGGCGAGCATGACCTCGTCCAGCGTCGCGCCGGTGGCCGGGTCGACGACGTGCCCGTAGAGCAGCCGGTGCGATTCCGTCCGGCGCAGGTCGACCGGTCTCCCGTGCCGCCCGGCCCGGAAGACCGTCGCCGCGATCTCGGCCGCCTCCGGGCCACTGATCCGGATGACGCCGATCCCCGCCACCCCGGCCCCCGTCGCGACGGCGGCGATGGTCCCCTGGTCAAGCATCGTCACGTTGCCTCGGTTTGACCTATCGACAAGGACGGGGAGTCAGATGATGGCTGCGATTATCCATACCGATGATCTCGTCAGTCCACGTTCGTCGGATTCACTCTACGAGGCGGTGGATCGGAGCGGGGACCACTCCCGGACGGGCGGTCGCACTCACTTCGCCGATGGTGGACAGGAGATGGCCCGACGCCCCTACGAGAACGAGTCGCGATGGAGCCAGTGGTATGGGACATTTCGATCAGAAACGAGACCTGGACCTTCCACGATATCAGGGGCTGGGCCAAAAACGAGATCCTTGAGACACAGGCGTCCTACAGATCCTTGTCTGTCCGATTTGCCGGCTCGGCAACAGTCATGCCTCACCGAGGGAAGCATGCACCGATCGCCATCGGTCGCGTCAGCGAGCGGACAGATGCGTCGTTACATCTCGCCCAGCGCCACCGCCGGGGTTCGCCCACCGAGGGGAAGCCCGCCCCGATCGCCCGCCACGCCGCCCCGTGCGCGACCTGCCTGGGCACCGGCACCGGCACCCTGGCCAGGTGCGGGAACGGTGTGAACACCGACCGAGGCCGCTTGACGGCGTCGTGCGGTCCCCTGGCCGGATCGCGCCGTCCGGTGCACACTCGTGCCACCGTTAGTTGGTGCGTCGACCGCACCGCTCGTGCGTCGACAGAAGGACCGGCCGGACCACGGATGACCCACTCCACTGAAGCCCATGCCGCGTCGGCATCGCCGGCGAGCGCCACGGTCACGTCCTTGCCGCGACCCGATGACTCCGCGCAGAGACCCTTTGACTCCTTCTGGATGGGTGGGTTCGAGGCTGCCGGCCACATCAACGAGCATGGGGCGCGGGTGAACATGCTCGCCGCGACCCAGCACGACCGCTACCTGTCCGAGGACTTCGCCCTCGTGCGCAGCGTGGGCATCCGGACGGTCCGCGAGTCGGCCCAGTGGCACCTGATCGACCGCGACGGGGTGCTCGACTTCTCCACGCTCGCCCCCGTCGCGGAGGCCGCCCGGGCCGCGGGCGTCCAGGTAATCTGGACGCTCTGCCACTATGGCTGGCCGGAAGACCTCGATCTCTTCTCCGATGAGCTGGTGGGCCGCTTCGCCGCCTACTGCGAGGCGACGGCGCGCTTCCTGGCGTCCTACAGCGACACCCCGCCACTGTACGCGCCGATGAACGAGCTCTCGTTCTTCAGCTGGGCCTGTGGCGACGAAGGGCTGTTCCATCCGTATGTGCGTGACCGTGGCGTGGAGCTCAAGCGCCACCTGGCGCGGGCGGTCATCGCTGGCTGCGGAGCCATCCTGTGCGCCGACCCGCGGGCGCGTCTCTGCCACATCGAGCCGATCATCAACGTCTTCCCGCCACGGGACCGACCGGACCTGGCCGAGGAGGCAGCGGCCTTCCACGAGCTCCAGTTCGCCGCCTGGGATCTCATCGCCGGCCGCCAGGACCCGGAGATCGGCGGCCACCCGCGCTACCTCGACCTGATCGGGGTCAACTTCTACTACGACAACCAGTGGGAGTATCTGGGCAAGCGACTCCGTTGGACCGACGTGCCGCGCGATGCTCGCTGGGTGCCGGTCCGCGAGTTGCTGGCCCATGTCTGGCGACGGTACCGGCGTCCCCTCTTCGTCGCCGAGACGAGCAATTTCGGCGCGGGCCGGGTGCCGTGGCTGCGGGAGATGGCGGCCGAGGTCCGGGCAGCCATTGACCGCGGCGTGCCGGTGCAGGGGATGTGCCTCTATCCCATCATCGACCGCCCCAGCTGGCATGACCCCGACCACTGGCACAACAGCGGCCTGTGGGACTTGATCCCGGACGAGACCGGGCGTCTCGAGCGTGTCCTGTGTGGGGAGTACGCGGCTGAGCTGGTCGCCGCTCGTGGGCTGCTGCCGGACCACGAGGCCGGGCGGCGGAGCGACGGACGAGACCGCCCCGCTGACCCGATGTCGTGACCACGCGCCGATCCTGGGTCGGCGCATGATCGGGGATTACCGGAAATCGCTCACCCCACGCCACCGCCGATCAGCCCGACATCCGTCATCCCGGCACCGAAGCGACCGACCGGGAAGGCCTCGGCCACGTCAGTACTCACGTGACTCGTGCCAGGCGGCAACGGTTCGACCGCCGGTTCCTTCGCACTACTCATCCAGTGTCTCGTCACCAAACGAGATCCGTCGTTACCGGTATCCCCCGGTCGCGTTTCCCGGGTGACCAATCGCACCGGGGACGAGACGACAGCAGGGCAAGCTCTGTGACGCGATGCGGAAACGCACGAAGGGGATTTCGAGACCGTCTGGAGGCGTCTCATGGTGGAGGTTCAGGACGGCGTCAGTCGCGCGGGGCGGCGACCAGCGCCTCGACCTCGTCGCGGCCCGGGATGCCGTTGGGGCCGGCCTCGCGCAGGCTGAGCGCCGCCGTCGCGTTGGCGAACATCCCGGCGCTCTCGGCCGACGAGGTCGCCTCGACGGCCTTCGTGAAGAAAGCGGCCGCGAAGACATCGCCGGCGCCGGTCGAGTCCTTGACCTTTACCTTGAACCCAGGCAACTCCATCGTCTGCCGGCGAGTGGCGACGGTGCCACGCGGCGTACCGATCTCCGGGTGGATGATCCGGGCGCCGCGCTCCTCGAACGTCACGACGCCGAGCCGCCGGGCCGAGACCTGGTCGACGACCGAGCGGGCGTAGGGGATCTCGTCCGAGCTGACGATGACGCTGTCGATCCGCTCGATCAGTTCCGGGACGATCCGAAGCGGCCCGTGCGAGACGCGGCCGCCCTGCTGCCGGTTCCAGTCCCGCATCCAGCCCTGCGGCGTCACGCCGAGGAAGCCCGCCGGGAGGCTGGCCGCCTGGCGCTGGTCGATCTCCTGCGCGACCGGGCCGAGGTGGAGGATCTTCGCGTTGCGCCAGTGCGTGGGCAGCCCGCGCAGGTCGATCGGCTGGGCCCAGTGGCGGATCGACTGGACGCGACGGTCGACGAGGTACTCGTTGACGAAGACGGTCGGGCCGTCGGCTTCCTGGACGATGATGTCGATCAGGCCGGCGTACGGCTCCAGCGACGGGATCGTCATGCCCTGGAAGTCGACCCCGAAGGCACCCTTGGTCAGGATGGCCGTCCGCCAGCCGAGTCTGGCGGCGGTCAGGGCGCTGTAGAGGGCGGTCCCGCCGAGCAGGACCGATCCGTCGGCCTGGAGGTCGGCGCAGATGTGGCCGATGACGAGGTACTGCGGGGGCCGGGCGGCCGCCAGCGGCGTCCGGGAGCGGCGCTGGCGGGCATCGAGGGGCTGGCGGTCGCGGCCCCTGCGCGGCGTGCCGTTGGGGACACCGGTCGGCTGGTCGGTCGGCTGGTCACCCACGCGGCAGCACCATCACCCGTCGCATCGTTCCTTCTCCGCTACTTTCCGTCGTGACGTCCCGGCTCGGCCGCAGCGCCATGTGGATCACCCGGCGCTCGTTGGACGGCATCGGGTCGAGGGCGACCGGCCGGCGGGTCCGGGCGACCTGGCGCGAGACGCGCTCGGCCAGCCCGATCAGCGCTTCTTCCCGCCGCAGCCGGTAGCCCTCGATGTCGAGGATGACGCGGTTGAACCCCGGCAGGCGCCGGTTGACGAGCAGGGTGACAAGATACTGCAACTGGCTGAGGTTCTCGCCCCGGCGTCCGATCAGCAGGCCGAGATCAGTGCCGACGATGTCGAGGAAGATCGTCTTCGGGTCGTCGTCGTCCAGCGGGACGAGTGACAGGTTCTCGACCGCGACGACCCGGACCGTGAACCCCAGCAACTGGAGCAACTCGCTGGCGACCTCGACCGCGACTGATTCGGATTCCGGGTCGGCGCGGGGGGAGGGCATGGCCTGCTGGCGCAGCAGGCGGTACATCTCGCCCGCCCCGGGGTGATGCACCTCGGGGTCGTCGGCGACCCGGGACGACGGCCGGTCGCCGGGAGCCCGGTCGGCGGAGCCTGATTCGCCCGGTCCGCGCCGGCCGCGGCTCCCGCGTCGCTCCCGGCCCGAGCGGACCTCCGGCTGCGACGCCATCCCTTTGGCCGTGACCCGAACCAGCGCCTCGGCGTCCTCATCCAGCCCACCGTCCGCGAGGACCTCGATGTCGACCTGGTCCTCGGGGAGATCGAGCTGCTCGAGGGCCAGCCGGACGGCCGCCTCCACCGAGTACGCCTGGATCTCGACGCTGGTCATCCGCCGCTCCATGCCACTCCCGCCCATCACTCAGTCGCCACGCATCCAGTCGCCGGACGACCGGGACCCGGATCCAGAATCGCGCCGATCACCGTCGGATAAGGGTAGCGCACCGGTACGGTGCCCGGCGTCCGGCGTGGGTCCGGCCGGCGGGTCCATGGCTAGACCGGCCGGACACCCGGGCGTGAGACACATGACGATCCCCCGGTCGGCTGGCCGGGGGATCGTCTGACCGTGTCAGTGACGCCGGCTAGTCCTCGCCGGCGTCGTTGTTGCCCGCCGAGGCCAGGGGCGCCTCCCGGGCCGTTCCCCAAGTCGACTTCGGCCCGCGGCGCGAGGCCGCCGAGACGCGATCGGCGTAACTGGCGCTGGGCCTAGCCTGCCTGACGGGCTTCGACTCCTCGGTGGCCGTCACCTCAGCCTCGATGATGTCCGGCTTCGCCTCCGCCATGGTCGGCGTTACCCCGGTGCTTCCGGCCGCCCGCTGGCCCGCCGCGCGCTTCTTGTTGCTGCGCTGGCCGGTCCGGGGCCGGGCGGTCGTGGCGGCCCCTGCACCGGAAGAGGTCGTGGTGGCCTTCGCGGTCGTCGCCTTCGTGGTCGTGGCGCCAGCCTTCGCGGGGGCAGCGGTCCCCTTGAGCTGGGCCTGACGCTCCTCCTGGAGCCGCTGGGCCTCTTCCAGCCGGGTCTGCATCTTGCCCATCAGGCCCTTCGCCTTGGGGCGACCGTTGGCGCCGTACTCGACGACGATGTCATCGACGTTGCGCGGGGCGACGTAGCCGAGACGGCGGTGCTCCGGCATCTCCGGCAGCCACTCGGCGTAGTTCTTGAGCTGGCCCCAGCCCGAGACGAACCACTGCTGGACGGCCGAGTAGATGCTCTGCGTCGCCCAGTAGAGGACGGCACCGGAGGCGAACGTCCAGCCGAAGACGACGACCAGCAGCGGCATGATGTTCATCATGGTGTTCATGATCTGCTGCTGCGGGTCGGACGTGGCCGGGGCGACCCTGGGGCGGCTCATCCGCATCTGGATGAACTGGAAGACGCCGGCGGCGATCGGCAGGATGAAGTAGGGGTCGGAGTCACCGAGCGACGGCAGCCAGGCGAAGCTGTTGGCGAAGTAGCCGGTCGCGTCATCGCCACCACTCAGGTTGATGATGGCCTGGTAGACGCCGAAGAAGATCGGGATCTGGATCAGCATCGGCAGACAGCCGGCGACCGGGTTGACCTGGTGGGCGGCGTAGAGCGCCATCGTCTGCTTCTGCAGCTCTTCCCGGTTCTTGCCGTGCTTCTTCTGGAGTTCCTTGATCTTGGGCTGGATGTCCTGCATCGCCTTCATCGAGCGGATCGACTTCAGCGTCAGCGGGAGCAGGATGGTCTTGACGATGATCGTGAAGATGACGATCGCCAGACCACCGCTGTTGACGGCATCCGAGATGGTCGTGAGGACCCACTCGAGGAAGCCGACGTAACCGTTCCACGGGGCTAACAGGCTCGACACGGGCGATGGCCTCCTCCGGCAACCGCTGGGGCGAGGCCCATCCACGGTCCGGCAGGGTGAATCCGATGGCGATCAGGCAAGGGCACTGCTGACAGGCGACCGATCCTCCGGGGGAGACGGTCACGGGAAGCGGACACATGGGTGTGTCAGGGGACCGGGTCGTACCCGCCACGGGCGAAGGGATTGCAGCGGAGGACGCGCCAGACGGTCATCCCGCCTCCGCGAAGGATACCGTACCGCGCGACCGCCTCGTAGCCATAAGCGGCACAGGTCGGCTCGTAGCGACAGGATGGCGGCAGGGTAGGGGAGAGATACCGCTTGTACCCGCGGATCAGCCAGAGGGCCGGGCTCGTCAAGGGGCCCCGCCGCGTCGGGATGATGGGCAGCCCGTAGGGATCGATCCCGACGAGCGGCGTGCCGGCGGGATCCGGTTCACCCGGGTCGGGCTCATGGTGCGTGTGGGCGTGCCGGTGATCGCGTGACGTCGTGGCGCACATCGGCGCCTCCGTTCTGTCAGGACTCGGATGGGACCGGATCGGAACCCGGATCCACTGATGGCGATGGCGATGGACTGACCGTGGGCCGGGGCGGCGCGAGGAGACCGGCCCGCCGGATGATCCGGTCGACGATCGGCTGGGCCGTCGCGAGGTCGGGCAGCTGGTCGTACGTCCCCCGGATGATCACGACGATGTCGTGGCCGGTCCGGAGCTCGGCGTGACGCAGCCGGAGGGCTTCGCGGACGACGCGCCTGGCCCGGTTGCGCTGGACCGCCTTGCCGACCTTCTTGCCCGCCACGACGGTGTAGCGGTTCTGGTCGGGCAGGGACGGGTTGGCGGCGATCCGGAAGACGACCGGGCCGTCCGACCAGGCCCGCCCGCGGGACCGGGCCCGCTGCACATCGCCTTCCCGCCGGAGCCGGAGCTCGCGTGCGAACATCTCGTCTCCTTTCCCGAAACCCGCTCCGCGCAGGGCCTCCTACAGCGTCGGACCATCATTGCCGATAGCCACACCCGACCGGGAATGGATCAGGCTCGGAGACCGTGCCGCGAACTATCGTGATCGTCTCGAGAGATCGATGTCAGGGAACGGTGCGGGTGCCCAGCGCATCGACACGAGCGGTGAAAAGACGAACGGCGCCGGGAGGTTCCCGGCGCCGCGTCGCTGAGCCTCACCACGACGCCGGGCGCCGGTGGCTACTTGTTCTGCGTGAACTTGCCCTCGTCCGACACGGTCAGGGCGTGACGACCCTTGCGGCGACGGGCGGCGAGCACGGCACGGCCGTCCTTGGTGTGCATGCGCTTCATGAACCCGTGCTTCTTCAAGCGGGGGATTCGCTTCGGCTGGTATGTCCGACTCACGGGGACGTTCTCCTGCTTGACTGCATCTCAGCGGCGGGGCGGCGCCGGATCGGAGGCGGGTGCCTGCTACGATGGCGCCCGGAGCCTGCGGCACGTTCGGGCACAGACGCGCTCCCGCCTGTTGGCCACGGCAAGCACGCAGCGTACCAGTTCGGTTGCCAGCCCGTCAATCCGCGGGCGAGGCCGGAGCGGGCGACGAGCGCCGTCCCCGCCGCCAGGACAGGACCAGGCGATGCCCGCTGACGCCGCCAACGCACCGATCCCCGGGTCCGATCCCCGGCGTCCTCGCCGGCCAAGGCAGTGGCCGATCCCGGAGCGACACGACCCGCTCGGCATCCTGGCCGCGAGCCGGACCGTCCTGGACGCTGCCCGTCACGTCACCGTCGACGAGGCGGCGATCGACCGGTTCGTCGCCGGCCAGGACCCGGAGACCTCCCCGCCGCCGTGGGACGCGGCGCTGCACTGGCGTGGGGACGACGACCGGACCGTCGCCTGGCTGTTCGTCCTCGACGCGCTGAACTTCTGCTTCTGGGCGCCAGCGGCCGACCCGGCCCCACGCTGGCGGGTGCGGGTCGACGGCCGCCTGTACGACGGGTACCGGGCGCTGGCCGCGGCGCTCCGCCGGGCGATGGGCGAGGGCGTCCCGCTGACCGACCCGGGCTGGCTGGCCACGGTGGGGGACGACGAGGTCGCCCACCTGCTCCGGCCCGACGGCGAGGCGAGCCGGACGACGCCGATCCCGCTGCTGGCCGAGCGGGGCGCCAACCTCCGCGAACTGGGCATGAGCTGGCTGGCCTGGGTGGCCGCGCATCCGGGCGAGACGGCACACCCGGCCCGGTCGATGGTCGCGGCCGCCGGGGGATCGGCGGCGGGGCTGGTCCGGCTGGTGACCCGGACGTTCCCCAGCTTCGACGACGTGGCCGTCGTCGCTGGCCAGCCAGTGCCGTTCCACAAGCGGGCCCAGATCCTCGCCGCGGACATCGCCGGGACGTTCGGCAACAGTGGACCAGGCGCCTTCAGCGATCTGGGTGGCCTGACGGCCTTCGCCGACTACAAGGTGCCACAGGTGCTGGTCCGGCTGGGCATCCTCCGCTACGACGCCACGCTGGCGCGGCGGGTCGCGGACTACGGGCTGATCGGACCAGGGTCGGCGATGGAGGTCGAGATCCGGGCGGCGACGGTCTGGGGCTGCGAGCTGATCCGGCAGCGGCTGATGACCGGGGGGCGGGACATCACCGCGATCGAGGTCGACTGGCTGCTCTGGGAAGCGGGTCAGCATCTGCCAGCCGGGTCCGAGCCGTACCACCGGACGCTCACGGTCTTCTACTGACCGACGAACCTGGGGCGACCGGTCACCGAGCGCTCACCCAGAGGGATGCCGGGACGCCCGGGGAGCTTCCCCCTATTACCGGCTCTTACGTTAAAGAGAGATAGAGAAGAGAAAAAGACGTTGTTGACGTAGGGCCGGTGGATATGGGGATAAGTGCCCTGTGGCCCATTCCACCGGGCAAAACCGGCTCTGACGGGCTGGGGAAAACTTCTCCACACTCCCACACGCCGGAGATACCCGCGTCCGTACGCTCATGTGTTCTCCCCAACGGCTATGAGACTGTCCACCCGTCATCCCCAGAACCCCCCTCGGTCATCCCCAGAGAATCGCGGTTTGTCCGCAGAGTTGTCCACACATCCACAGGCTTATCCACCTGCCTGGACGAGTTATCCACACGGTTTCCCCGATGACGTGCGTGGCGCTGGACGCTGGTTTCCCGCGTGACACGGTGCCACATGGTCCACTGGGCCGATGGGCCGGAGGGCGTACCGGCGTCCGAATGTCCCATCCGTGCCGACCATGGAGACGTGCCGCGTGGGATTCCCGGAGCGTTCCTGGTTCCCGTCCAGGGTCGCGACCGAGATCAGGTGCCTGTCGAATTCCGACCTGTCGGCTGGGTAGCAAACAGGAATGAGTCTCAATATACTGTCTCTCGTAGCCGGATGGTGGCAACCCGTCAGCCACGCGCGATCCCCTTGCCAGTCATTCGGGAGACCAGGACATGCAGACCCTCTCCGACCCGTCCACGGCTCCTGCCGCCCAGGCGGCCGTTCCCATGACGCGGCAGACCACGCGACCGCCCGGCGAGCCCACGTCGCTGGTGGCCCGCATCGACCGCGAACGGCTGCTGCTGGTCGGCAGCGCGGTCTCCACCTGGCTGCTGCTCGCCGTCGCGTTCGCCCTTGGCCAGTGGACCGCGGTCGACCGGTCGGTCGTCACGGGCGTCTATGGGCTGGCCTACCTGACCGGCGGCACGCTGGCGACCATCACCGCCGTCCGCGACCTGTTCGGTCGCCGCATCAACGTCGACCTGCTGATGGTCACGGCGGCGCTGGGTGCCGCCTCGCTCGGTGCCTGGGCCGAGGGGACAATCCTGCTGGCCCTGTTCGCGACGTCCAACGCGCTGGAGCATGAAGCGCTGGGCCGGACCGAGCGGGCCGTCCGCGCCCTGATCTCGCTGAGCCCGGCGACGGCGACGGTACTCCACGGGGAGCAGGAGTCCGAGGTGGCAGTCGAGCGCCTCGCGCTTGGCGACATCGTGCTGGTCCGGCCGGGCGAGCGGGTCGCGGTGGACGGGACCGTCGTCGCGGGGCACTCGGCCCTCGATGAGGCGACCATCACCGGCGAGTCGCTGCCCGTCGACAAGGGGGTCGGCGCGGTCGTCTTCGCCGGGACGATCAACACCACCGGCGTGCTCCGGGTCCGCGTCACCGCGGCGGCCGGCGACAGCACGCTGGCCCGGATCGTCCGCGTCGTCGAGACCGCCCAGGCCGACAAGAGCCGGACCCAGCGCTTCGCCGACGCCTTCGAGGGCCGGTACGCCATCGGCGTGATCGTGATCTCGGCGGCCTTCGCGGTCGTCCCGCCGCTCGTTGCCGGGGTCGGCTGGGATGACGCCTTCTACCGGGCCATGACGCTGCTGGTCGTCGCGTCCCCGTGCGCGCTGGTGATCTCGACCCCGGCCGCGATCCTCTCGGCGCTGGCCAACGGGGCCCGCCGGGGGATGCTCTTCAAGGGCGGCAGCGCCGTCGAGGACGCCGCGGGGATCACCGTCGTCGCCTTCGACAAGACCGGCACGCTGACCGTCGGGACCCCACGCCTGACGGACGTCGTGTCCCAGCCAGGCTGGGCGGAGGGTGAGGTGATCGCGATCGCCGCCGCCGTCGAGCACGGGTCGGAGCACCCGATCTCTCGGGCGATCGTCTCGGCCGCCGCCGACCGGTCGGCGCCGTCGCTCAG
>CADCWK010000009.1 GCA_902806375.1 uncultured Thermomicrobiales bacterium | reverse complement strand
AGGTACTCGGGCGTCCGCCCAACCATCAGACCCGCGATGAAGATCGTCACGACCGCGTAGATCAGGATGCCGTACAGCCCGGCTCCCACCCCGCCGAAGATCACCTCGCCGAGCGCGATGTTGGCCAGCGGGATCATGCCGCCGATCGCGGTGAACGAGTCGTGCATCCCGTTGACGGCGCCGCAGGAGGCGGCGGTGGTGATCACCGCGAACAGCGCGGTGTCCTTGATGCCGAATCGCAGCTCCTTGCTCTCCATGTTGCCGCCCGGCGCGACCGCCCCGGCGATCTCGGTCTCCTGGGAGGCTCCCGCCGTCGTCAGGTTCGGGTTGCCGGACTGCTCCGCGACGGTCGTCACGCCGATCCCGACGAAGAACATGATGCTCATCGCGGCGAAGATGGCCCAGCCCTGCTTCGCGTTGCCGACCATCCTGCCGAAGGTGTAGGTCAGGCCCGCCGGGATCAGGAAGATCAGCAGCATCTGGACGAGGTTGGTGAAGGCGTTGGGGTTCTCGAAGGGGTGCGAGGAGTTGGCGTTCAGGATGCCGCCACCGTTCGTGCCGAGCATCTTGATCGCCTCCTGGGAGGCGACCGGGCCGAGCGGCACGCGCAGCGCATCGCCCGCGACCGTGACGATCTCGCGGTAGGCGCCGACCGTCTGCGGGACACCGGCCGCCACGAAGACGAGCGCGACGAGGACCGAGATCGGCAGCAGGATGTAGAGGACGGCACGGGTCATGTCGACCCAGAAGTTGCCGATCTCCCTGGCCGACCGCCGCGCGAAGCCGCGGATCAGCGCGACGGCGACGGCGATCCCCGTCGCGGCCGAGAGGAAGTTCTGGACGGCGAGGCCACTCATCTGGGTGAGGTAGCTCATCGTCGTCTCGGGGTAGTACCCCTGCCAGTTGGTGTTGGAGGTGAACGAGGCGGCCGTGTTGAACGACGACTGGGCGCCGACGCCGGGCAGCCCTTCCGGGTTGAACGGCAGTCCACCCTGGGCCCGCTGGAGCACGAAGACGAACAACAGCCCCATCGCGTTGAAGAGCAGCAGCGCGACGGCGTAGCTCTTCCAGCCCTGCTCGCGGCGGGCATCGACGGCGGTCAGCCGGTAGACGACCCGCTCCACCGGCGCAAGGACGGGCGACAGCAGGACGCGCTCGCCGGAGAACAGGCGGGCCATGAACGACCCGAACGGCCTGGTCAGCAGCAGGAGGATGCCGAAGTACACGACGATCAACGCCGCAAACGTCATGGGAAGGGGCCTTTCAGCGCGGTTACTGGCGACGCGTCGCCGCCAACATGGATAGAGACCAGTAGCCCGTCAACGCTCCATTACCGGGTGTCGACGCGTTTCATCACCGTCCGTCTCCCCTCCCCGGGACCGCTAAGCCGACCACCGCTTCGGCGGTGGGAGCGGGCTTGGTCACCCCGGGAAGAGGGCTGGGGACTGCTCCGGGGCAGCGACTCACCCCTGGCAGACCACTAGAAGCGCTCGGGCCGCAGGAGCGCGACGGCCAGATAGAGGAGCAGGGCCGCGGCGATTACCAGAACGACGACGTCGAAGGCGGTCATGGGACAGACTCCAGTGACGGGCTCCTGCCCGTCAGAGCCGCTCGATCCCGGCGATATACGCCAGGCAGGCAGCGAAGAACCCGGCGACGATCAGGACCATCAGGAGGTCGTCCATTCGTTCCCTTCCACGGGCTAGGGATGTGGCGGCGATCCGGGGCAGGGGTCCGGGGACGGCCCCGTCGGATCGGGCAGCGGATCGGGACGGGACCCGGCCGCCAGGACTCGCTCGACGAGGCGGAACAGGGCGTCGATCGGGAAGGGCTTGTGCAGCACGCCGTCCGGCCGGAACTCCCGGATCAGGGTCGTCCGGGGCGGGACCGCGGAGAAGACGATCGTCGGCAGGGACCGGCCAGCCGAGCGGAGATCCCGGAGGACGTCCCAGCCGGTCGCGTCGGGGAGGTTAATGTCCAGCAGCAGGAGGTCGAACGCGCCACCACCCAGGACGCGCATCGCGTCCGCGTGGCTGGCGGCTTCGGTGACGGCGTAGCCTCGCCCCGTCAGGGCGCGCGCGAATGTCTGGCGCAGGCGCTCCTCGTCATCGACGACGAGCAGTCGCGCTCCGCCTGGTCGCCCCGCCGTCGCATCCGTCATCCCGTCCCCCCTTCCCCCTCGGCACCACCACGCGGCAGACCGACGGGTGACCCGGACGATGATGGGCCCGGGGACGTTAGGGGCGCGTTAGAGCGGTCGATGGAGGCATTAGAGATTCGTTAGAGCGGGGATCGAAGGGGGACGGCGGCGATGCCGAAGAGGTCGCGGACTTGTTGGTGATCTCTGGACGCCCCGGTGAACAAGGCAAGACCCCTCCCCGACTCGACTCGTCGCTGCGGCTCCTCATCGCCCGGAGAGGGGCTCACACTGTCCGTGGCGATAGAAGAAACCCTTATGGTCGAGCACCGACTCCCCTCTCTGGGTGTGAGCGCCGCAGCGCGAAACGAGCCGGGGAGGGGCCGGGGGAGGGGTCTCTTCGCCGCCGCCCACGTCCCGCCCCCTACCCCGTCGTCCGGAAGCGGTAACCGACGCCGGGCTCGGTTACGATCAGGCGGGGATGGCCGGGGTCGGGCTCCAGCTTGCGGCGCAGGTAGTTGACGTAGACCCGGAGCTGCTGGGTGTTGTCGGCGGCATAGCTGCCCCAGACACGCTCCAGCAACTGCCGGTGGGTCAGGACCTTGTCGGCGTTGGTCGCCAGCACCCGGAGCAGGTCGTACTCGGTCTTGGTCAGATGGATCTCGTCGGCGCCCCGCGTCACGACGTGGCGGCCAAAATCGACTGTCAGGTCGCCGACGGTGACCGACGACGCGTCCGGCGCGCCCGTCCGGCGCAGCGCCGCCCGGACCCGGGCCAGCAACTCCTCCATCCCGAACGGCTTCGTCAGGTAGTCGTCGGCGCCGAGGTCCAGCGCGGCGACCTTGTCGCGCTCCTCGCCCCGGGCCGAGAGGACGATGATCGGCACCTGCGACCACTCGCGGGTTTGCCGGACGACCGCCAGCCCATCGACGCGCGGCATGGCGAGATCGAGTAGGACGATATCCGGCAGCCGCAGCGCCAGCGCGTCGAGGGCCACGGAACCGTCCTCGGCCAGCTCCACGGCGTAGCCGTGACCGCTGAGCGCGGTCCGGAGCGCTCGGCGGATCTGCGGCTCGTCGTCGACGACCAGCACCCGCTCCCCCGTCATCGCGCCAGGACCTCCTGGTCGGTGGGGAGCGGAGCGTCGGCCGAGCCGGGCGGGGCGATCGGCAGGGTGAACCGGAACGTGGAGCCGTGGCCCGGCGCGCTCTCGACCCAGATCCGGCCGCCGTGGGCCTCGACCAGTCCCTTGCAGATCGTCAGGCCGATCCCGGAGCCGGAGATGATCGTCCCCTCGGCGCTGCCCCGGTAGAACCGGTCGAACAGCCGTCGCTGGATGGCGGGAGCGATCCCGGCCCCGTGGTCGGCCACCGCCAGTTCGATGTCGTCCCCCCGCCGTCGCGCCCGGATCTCGATCGGGGACCCGGGCGGGGTGTACTTGATCGCGTTCTCTCCGAGGTTCATCAGGACCTGCGCGATCTCCACATAGTCGAACCAGACGACCGGCAGGTCGGGCTCGATGTCCAGCGCGATCCGATCGGCCGAACTCCCGGCCCGGTGCCGCAGCCGCGTCGCGACGTCCCGCACCAGTTCGTCGATGTCGTACCACTCCCGGTCCGGCCGGAGCGCCCCACCCTCGATCCGGGACAGGTCGAGCAGGTTGCCAACCATGAGCGTCAGGCGGTCGGTCTCCTCGTCGATCGCGAGCAGGAACTCGCGCCGGTCCTCGTCGCGCCACTGGACCTGGTCGTCCAGCAGGGACGTCGCCGAGGCCTTGATCGCGGAGAGCGGCGTGCGCAGGTCGTGCGAGACGGCCGACAGCAGCGCCGACTTGAGCTCGTCCGACTGGGCCAGCACCTGGGCCCGGGACGCCTCCTCGGCCAGCCGGGCACGGTCGATCGCCAGTGCGGCCTGCCCGGCGAAGGTGGCCAGTAATCGCTCGTCCTCCGGGCTGAACCGGCCACCACCGGGACGGCCGGTGACCTCCAGCACACCGATCACCTGGTGCTGATCCAGGATCGGCAGGTAGAGGACGTCGTCCTGATTGCGGATCGTCTGCACCACGACCGGCAGCCGGCCGGCACCGTGCGGCGCCCGCAGCCGCCGGCCCGCGACGCGGCGCCCGGCCGGACGCCGGTGCTCCATCGCCCAGGTCGCCATCGCGAGGCTCTGCCGGTCGACGGTCCTGTCCCCGGCCGACCGCGGCGCCGTCGCCCGGACGACGAGCTCCCTCGGGCCGGTCCCGGTGTCGTCCCCGGCATCGCTGGCGGGATCGTCGACCGGCAGCAGGATCCGGCCGCGGTCGGACCCGTAGACCGTGACGACCTGCTGGACGATGGTGTCGAGCATGGCGTCGAGCGTCACGTCCCCGATCAGCGCGGTGTTGAGATCGTAGAGCAGGCTCACCCGCCTTTGCTCGCGTAGCGCCTGCTGGGTCCGTTGGGTAAGCCGGGCGACGAGCTGGCCGGTGACCAGCGAGACGCCGAGATAGATCACGAGCGCGAGGATGTAGTTCGGTGCGTCGATCGAGATGGAGTAGTACGGCTCGATGAAGAGGAAGTTGACGACGACGAAACCGAAGACGGAGGCCGCCGCCGCCGGCCCGGACCCGAGGATCAGCGCGGTGCCGATGCTGACCGCGACGAACAGGAGCAGGATGTTGACCGGGCCGAGCGCTTCGCGGAGCGGCAGCAGCAGCGCGACGACGCCGAGGCTGATCGCGACGGCCGCGGCGTAGGCTGGCCAGCGCGCCGGGTCGTCACGGAGCCGCTCGACCCGGCTCCACGGGCCACGCACCCGGACGGAGACCGGGGCCAGGGATGACCCGACCCGGCTGACGATCCCGTCGGGCCAGCGTGCTCTGTGCTCGCTCATGCGGCCTCGTACGCGGTGACCAGCCGCTCGACGTCATCCGGCGTCGTGACGGCCTGCTCGAACCAGCGCGCCCAGAGGGCACCCAGCGAACCGCCACTGGCCGCCTCGAACGCCGCCAGGAGATCGGACGGCTCGGCGACCCGGAACCGGAATCCGTCCCCGGCGTCGGCGTCGGATGGGGTCGCGGCGAACGCCCGCAGCGCCGCGAAGAAGGCGTCATCGCCGATCTCCAGCCGGATGGCCAGGAAGCCGAGGGCGGCCTTGCCGTAGACGATGTCGCCGAAACCGGGCGGCGCCTGTGGGTACGGCGTGTCCGCGACGGCGTCCCCCGTACCCCGCAGGAGCGCGAGGTAGCGCGGGGCGACGTAGGTGCGAAGCATCGCGACGGCGGCGGGGCGCCCCTGGCTCCACTCCACCTCCATCGTCATCGTGTAGTTGGTCAGCCCCTCGGCGATGAACGTATGGTCGTTGGAGTTGCCACCCACGAGATTGCCCCACCATTGGTGAGCGACCTCGTGGGACAGCAGGAAGTCGTAGAACTGCCCGTCACCGGCCTCCGCGGCCAGAGAGGGACCGTCCAGGAAGATCAATCCCGACCACGAGATGCCGAGCGTGCCACTGGTCAGCGGCACATCGACGAGGTCGAGTTCCCGGTAGGGGTAGGCGCCGAATCGGTCGTTGTAGGCGGCCAGCGACCGGGCGACGACGTCCAAGACCTGATCGACGGCCACCTCATCGTTGACGGCGGTGGCGTAGGTGACGACCGTCCCGTCGACGGTCCGCGTCGCGAGCCGCCAGTCGCTTCCGAGGGCCAGCGTCAGATCCCGGACCGGACCCGCCACGATCCGGGTCTGGCCGTCGGGTGTTCCGGCGATCCCGGTGGGCATCACCGATCCGGTGCCGATCACGTCGAGGCCGGCGGCGCCGAGCGTGAGGTCGTAGAGGGCGACGTCGCCGAAGGTGGGATCGACACCGTCGAACGGCGCGTCACGGCGCCACCCCGGTCCGGGCGCGGCCTCGTAGCCCGCCAGGCTGGGATACCAGTCTGCCAGGGCCCAGCCACCCGTCGCGGACGACCGGCTCAGGATGCCGTACGACCCGGTCGAATCCAGCGGCACCGTCGTCGTGAAGGTCATGGCGACCGTGACGGCCGCGCCCGGCAGGAGCGGCCCGACGAGCGGGACGGACAGCACGGTGTCCCCGACCGAGAGGGCCGGGGTCGTGGGGGTGCCATCGACGGTCACCGACGCGACCGTCGTCCCACCTGGCCCGTAGTGGTCGGCGTTCGGGAACAGCCGGAAGACCACCTCGTCGAGCGGCTCGCCGTAGCGATTGACGAACGCCACCGCCAGCGACCCGCCGATGGTCCCGGCCACCTCATCGACCGTGACGTCCATCACGTACCGGCTGATGTCGCGCTCGGTGGCGGCGATGACCGGCTCGCGCTCGGCGGGCAGCACATCGCCGTACCCACCGGCCAGTCCGGGCGTCACCGCCGGGGTCTGGGCGGGAACCGACGGGGCCATGACCGAGGGGAGGAGGATCGCCAGGATCAGGACGACCGTGAGCACCCGACACGGGACACGGGACGACGGGGGACGCCGGGAGGTGCCGGGCATTGGCGGTGCTTTCGCGAGGGAACGGGTCGGTCACAGTGCGGCGTCATGATGATGGCCGATGTGCCGACCGGCGACAAGCGCTCCCCCGCGCTGACCGTCGCGTCAGTGCGCGACGAGCTCCAGCTCGGCGTCGACCCGGAGGTCGATCGGGTCGAGCAGGTGCATCACCGGCCTGGCGCTCCAGGTCAGGCCGAGCGCCGAGCGACTGACGGTCCCCTGGAGCTCGACCTTGATGCGGCCACCGGAGATCGCCTGCCAGGTCCCTTCGAGCGTGACCGGGTACTCGATGCCCTTGATCCCGAGGAACCCCGTGACGGCGTAGCGATCGGTGACGCCAGACAGGTGCCGGATGGCCGAACTCCGGAAGGTGATCTCCGGGTGGTTGGCGACGTCGAAGAAGTCCTTGCCCTGGAGGTGGGTGTCGCGGCGTGCGACCCCGGACTCCTGCGACGCGGCTGGTGCCCGCAACCAGACCCGCGCGGTCGTCAGGTCGCTCCCGTCCATCTCGACAGTCCCGGTCGCGCCCGTGAACCGGCCCCTCGCCGAGGCGGGGATCAGCATCAGGTAGCGCTTCGAGGCGAGCCAGGTGACATTGGTGCGATCAGGGATAATGGACCAGCGCGTCGTCTCACTGGTCGCGGCCGGAGTAGCCGTCGCCGAAGGTCGGTCGATGGTGATGACGTCCTGGGCCATGGTCCTGTCCTCTCTCCTGCCCTCCTATCGAGGGCGTCGCTCGGGCCACCGGTCGGTTGTCTCGATGTAGTTGATGACCTAAACTACCCTGGAATTGAGGATAGCGATGGTTGTTCATGATGTCAACTGTTTGAGCGCCGACAGGACGTTTACCTCCCCGTCCGCCATCTGCACGGGAGGAGACGCAGACCACTCGATGCCGGCGGGCTTCCTCGGGGACGCGCTCTCTGCGCCTGGTGAGATCGTCGTACACCTGCTCGCGATGGGCGAACGACTGAGACAGATCATCGCCGACGTGGCAGCGCGTTTCAGTTTCACGCCGCAGCAGGCTCTGCTGATCGAGCGGCTGGGTGTGCCCCGGACGATGGGGCAGATCGCCGAGGCGATGTCATGCGACAAGTCGAACGTGACCGGGATGATCTCCCGGCTGGAAGCCCGCGGCCTCGTCACCCGGACCGCCGATGACCAGGACCGCCGGATCAAGTGGCTCGTGCTGACCGACGAGGGCCGGACGATCCGGCAGGCGGTCCGGGACGCCATCGTCACTCACGGGGAGTCGCTGCTGATCGACAGGTCGCCAGGCGAGCGGGAACTCTTTCTCGGATTCCTCCGGCAGGCCAGCGAACGGATGGCCGCCCCGGCGGCTGGCGGCGCCTGCGCGGGGGCCGGTCTGGCTGAGGATCCCCATCCCGCGATGGGATCGGTCCCGGTGGACCAGGACGCCGACCCGGGTGCCGCAGAGTCCTGCCTGGCCCATCCCGTCGGTCACTGACCGAGCCGGCCCGGAGGGGGATCGATATGGCTGAGGAACAAGCCACATTGAAGGGCGAAGCCGGTGTGTCTTTTGTCATCCGCGACGCGCGTCCGGACGACGGGGCGGTGATCGCGGAACTGGCCCGGCGTCTGATGCCGGTGCCAGAGACCGGACGGGACCTGAGCGTCTACGCGGCCTACTTCGCCCGACCGACCGACTACCCGGCCGGCACCCGAACCATCGTCGCCTGCGGTCCGGACGATGTCGCGCTCGGCTACCTGACCGTGCGCCCGGAGACCGAGTACTTCAGCGGCGTGGAGCGCGCCTACGTCGAGCGCATCGCCGTCGCGGACGTCGCCGAGGGGAGTGGCGTCGGACGCGCCCTGCTGGACTGGGCCGCGGCGTGGGCACGGTCGCAGGGGTACGCGACGATCGCCCTCGACGTCTTCGCCTCGAACGAGCGCGCCCGCCGCTTCTACCTCCGTAACGGCTACGTGGACGACTTCGTCCGGATGGTCCGTCCCCTGGACCCGGAGGACGAGAGCCTGTCAGGGACCCGGTAGGCCAGGGGCATGGGAAGCCCCGTCCCCCGCACGTCCCTACCCCTCCGGTGCGGCCGATGACGACAGGCGGCTCTCGTCGCCCCGGACCGGGTCGCGCTGGCCCGTGAGGGCGCGACATCCGAAAACTGATAGGATCGTCGAGCGGGCCGACGACCGGGGAGTTGGCGCCCTCGTCTCACGGTTCGCGGATCGACGGTGCTCGTCCTGTCGTCGTATCGGTGACGGTGCCGGTCTCCCACGCCGGCGTGACTGGTCGCCCGGTGGTTCCGGGGCGCCACGTGCGTCACGGAAAGAGCCGGCCAGAGGTGGCCGGGACAAGGAGCCAGGCGTTGGCGCGATTCCTGATCTCGTTCGATGACGGCGCGATGACCTTCCCGGAGGAGGACCTGCCCGCCGTCGCCGAGGACTCTCGCAGGGTGGTCTCTGAGGCCAGGGACGCCGGTGTGTGGATCTTCGGCGGCGGGCTCCAGCGCCAGCGGAGGAGCATCGTCGGCACCGACGGGACGGTCACCGATGGCCCGGACCCGGAGACCAAGCCGGTCATCGGCGGGTTCTCGATCATCGAGGTGCCCTCACGCGAGGAGGCGATGATGTGGGCGGCCAGGCTCGCCGACGCCTGCCGGTGTGCGCAGGAGGTACGGGAGATCATGTTCGACCCGGACTCCTGATCGGCGCCCCGCGCGTCCTGACCACGCGGCCGTGTCGCCGCAGGCACGGCCCCGAGGCGCCCTAGATCAGCACGTCGCGCTCGCCACGGAGGACCCGGTCGACGGCCAGCGCGACACGGAGGACGTAGCGGTCGACGGTGGGGATGAAGTCGTTCGCCGTGATGACGGACTGGTGTGGAGCCTCGTCGCCGGGCGCGACGGCCTCGACGACGATCGGATCGCTCTGGCCGCGCTGGAGGTCCATCAGGGGAGCCAGCGGCAGCCGGACCAGTCCGGCCAGTTCCGCCGGGTGCGGCCGATACCCCGTCAGTGGCCGGTCGTCGAGCAGCAGGAAGACGTCCTGCAGCTCGCGGTCGTAGACGCCCTGTTCCGGCACCTCGTTGGCGCAGACCCGGACGCCGAGCGGCAACAACCCGCCGATCGTGACGGTGATCCCGATCTCCTCCTCCGTCTCGCGCAGCGTCTCCGCCAGCGACTCACCCGCCCGGTAGTGCCCCCCCACGGTCGCGTCCAGCACGCCCGGCCAGGTGTCTTTCGCCAGGCTGCGGCGCTGCATCAGCAGGAACGGTCCTGTCTCCTCATCCTGCCCGGCGACCCAGACGTGGACGGCCCGGTGCCAGTCGCCGTCGCGGTGGACGGCGGCGCGAGGCTTGACCTGGCCGGTCGGCTCACCGTCGGCCCGGTAGACGTCGAAGAGCTCGGCCGGGTCCTGGGCGAGGCTACTGCGATCGACCGGCACGTCTCCCACTGGGATGTTCCCCTTCGTCTCGCCGCGTGGTCATCGTCCGCAGGGGCGAAGCGATCGGTGGCGAATGGCGAGACCCACGCCCCTACGAACCTCACTCGCCGATCCAGGGGACACCTACTGCCCCGCGGTCCGGCCCAGCACGGTCAGGGCGCCGCTCCACTGGTCGGCGAGGTCAATGATCGGGGAGGAGAACAGGCCCAGCAGCAGCGTCGCGACGGCGAGGACACCGATGCCACCGCTCAGGAGCCGGGTGGGAAGGGCGAGAGGGCGACCGTCGGGCTGGTTGAAGTACATCACCGCCACGATCCGCAGGTAGAAGAAGGCGCTGACCGCCGAGGCGACGACGATCGTGACGGCCAGCCAGAGCAGGTCGGCGTCGATCGCGGCGACGATGACGTAGTACTTGGCGTAGAAGCCGAGCAGCGGCGGGACGCCCATCAGCGAGGCCATGAACAGCGTCATCGCGACGGCGATCAGCGGGCGGGTCGAGGCCAGCCCGTTGAAGTCCTCGAGCATCATCCCGACGCCGCGCTGCTGGAGGTACGTGATGACGGCGAAGGCGCCGATGTTCATGAACGTGTAGGCGAGGATGTAGAACAGCAGCGACGAGATGCTCGGGTCATCGATCGTGCCGCCGGAGGTGTAGGCGGCGAGGCCGACCATGATGTAGCCGGTGTGGGCGATCGACGAGTAGGCCAGCATCCGCTTGACGTTGCGCTGGGCGATGGCGACGACGTTGCCGAAGACCATCGTGACGAGGGCAAGCACGGCCCAGAGCGTCGTCCACTGGTCGCTGAGCGGTTCCAGCGCCTGGACGAACAGCCGGATCGCCGCCGCGAAGGCCGCGGCCTTGGGTACGACCGACATGAACGCCGTCACCGGCGTCGGGGCGCCGTCGTAGGCGTCGGGGGTCCAGAAGTGGAACGGGACGGCGGCCATCTTGAAGCCGATGCCGACGACCAGGAGCAGCAGCCCGAGCAGCAGGGCCGGGTCCGTGAAGCCGTCGCCCGCATCGGTGCCGGCCAGGTGGGCGGCGATCCGGTCGAGGTCCATCGAGCCGGTCACGCCGTAGATCCACGTCATGCCGTAGAGCAGGATCGCCGAGGCGAACAGGCCGAGCAGGAAGTACTTCATCGCGCCCTCGACGGAGGTCAGGCGGCGCTTGGCGAAGGCGGTCAGGACGTAGGTCGCGAGCGCGCTGAGCTCGATCCCGATGTAGAGCACGATCAGGTTGCCGGCGGCCGCGACGAGCATCGCGCCGAAGACCGAGAACCCGATCAGGACGTAGAACTCCCCAGCCGGGACGCTGTTGGCGATCCGCAGCCTGCCGTCCGACCCGAGTTGCTGCTCGCCGTTCTGCAGGTAGCTGGCCGAGATCACGACCGTGGCGACCGCCGCGACGAGGATGATCAGCGACAGGAAGACGGTCAGCCCGTCGGCCCGGAAGGCGCCGTCGAAGGTCGCGGCGTTCTGGCCGCTCTGGGTGACGAGGGCGAACGCCGCGCCGATGTAGCCGACCAGCGAGATCCCGGTCAGGGTCGCGAAGTGCTGCGCCTTCGGGACGAACGCGTCGGCGAACAGCAGCACGACCGTCATGACGAAGACGATCAACTGAGGCCAGGCCAGCGTCAGATCGGGTGCGGTCAGATCGAGATCGAGGCCCATTCGCCACTCCTTGCGCCGCGTCCGCGCCCATCGTGTCCGGGCGGTCAGGTGTCAGTCAGGTATCGAACCGGGGCCGGGTGCAGGTCAGGGCAGCGTCGTCAGGATGCGCTCGATCGCCGGGGCGATCACGTCGAAGATCGGGGCCGGGTAGACGCCGACGACCAGCGTCAGGACCGCCAGCGGCGCGATCGTCAGCGCCTCCTTGCGGTCGATGTCCCGCCACCGCTCACCCGCCCCGACCAGCCGGGCCTGGTCCGGGTAGACCGTCTCGCCGGTCACCCCTGGCGCGTCGGGTAGCTCGGCGATCTCGGCCGGCTGGTCCATCCCCGCCAGAGTCGACGCCTCACGGTTGGCCGGTCCGCCGCCGGAGACGAGTGGCAGGGCGCCGTGCGCGTGGCCGTGGCCGCCGTGCGTGCTCGCGGTGACGTCCTCGACGATCCGGCGCTCCTGCGGCGTCAACTCGCCGTCATGGGCGTCCGGCGCCTGCCCCGGCGCGCGGCCGAAGAGGATCCGCTGGAACATCCAGAGCATGTACCAGGCAGAGAAGATGACGACCGCGAAGGTGAAGGTCGCCGCCCACGGGTTGTAGTCCCACGTCCCGAGCGCGACGAGGAACTCGCCGATGAAGGCCGAGAGACCGGGCAGCCCGATGCTGGCGAACATGAACAGGGTGAAATAGCCGCCGTAGGCCGGCAGCCGTGAGGCGACCCCACTATAGGCGCGGATCTCGGTCGTGCCGGCCCGCCGGGCGAGCACACCGACGAGCAGGAACAGCGCGGCCGAGTTGATCCCGTGGGCGACCATCACAAGCAGCGACCCCTGGAAGCCCTGGGTGTTGAAGACGAACAGGCCCAG
>CADCWK010000008.1 GCA_902806375.1 uncultured Thermomicrobiales bacterium | reverse complement strand
TGGCGGGGTCATTCCGCCAAGCCATGAAGTCCCAGGCTGCGTCGATATTCGCGCTCGCTGTGCTGATCGCCATGTTCTCGCCACCAAGGACCGATGCGGACGTCGCCTGGGCCGGCAGGACCGAGACGCCCCACTCGAGGTCCGGGCTCTCCTCCCGGATGGTCGGGATATTCCAGGGACCGTTGATCATCATGGCGGCCAGCCCGTTCTGGAACTGGTTGAGGACGTCTCCCTGCGTCCAGCCCAGGATGCCCTGGGACATCGATCCTTCGTTGACGAGATCGACCCAGAGCTGGAGGGCCGCGCGTCCGCCCTCGCTGTCAAGGGTGTCGACGTCTGCCCCCGACGCCCAGAGGAATGAGAGGAAGTGGAAGGTTCCCTCCTCGCTGCGGATCCCGCTGAGCGCGAGACCGAAGCGGCCCTCGGCGGTCAGGGCGGCGGCCGATGCCCGCAGTTCGTCCCACGTCGTCGGAGGGGTGACGCCGGCCTCCGCGAGGACCTGGGTGTTGTTCCACATGACGATGCAGTTGCTGTTGTCGGGCAGTCCATAGTGCTTGTCCTGCCAGATCGTCGAGTTCAGCGGTCCGTCGAAGAAGCTGCCGGTCTGCCCCCAGGCCGTGATCCGGTCCGTCAGGTCGGCGAAGACTCCGAGGGACGAGAAGGCCTGGTGATCCGGGTTGTCGATCATCACCATGTCCGGGAGCTGGCCAGCCGTGGCGCCCTGTAACAACCGCTGCTTGAGATCGGCGAAGGCGAACGACTGCCGCTCGATCACGACGCCGGTCGCCGCCTGGTAGGCCGCGAACTGGGTCGCGAGCGCGACCTCGTTGGCGCCGGTCTGGTAGTCCCACCACGTCAGGGTGACCGGTTCCTGGAAGCCGTAGGTACGGCGCGGGGCAACGGACGCGACGGCGGCACCCGCGGTCGCGGCAGCGGTGCCCTGAATCAGCGAACGACGGGTGAAGGTGAACTTCCGGGCATTGACGGCCATGTCATGTGCTCCTGCTGCGGCGCGAGGGACGACGAGTGACCCGTGTGATTCGATCGGTCACTGCCCTCGCCGTCAATCGGGGTTGGGCGAAGGGAAGGCGTAAGCGATCAAGTTGGGAGGTTGAGGGCGTCAGGGGGCCTGAGCCGGAGGTAGCCGCATGGTGATCTCCTCTGCATGACGATGCGGGGACTCGGCCGGGCGCCGCGCGTATCGTTCGACGCCGCGACTCACGGTGGCGGGGGGCGACGGGGGGCTGGGCCCGTCGTACCGCGCAGGGTCAGGTCGCCCCGGAGCAGGTGCTGGGTGGGCCGGCTGGCCGGCCCGTCCTCGAGCCGGGCGATCAGCATCTCGGCGCCGAGCCGGCCCATCTCCACCGCCGGGAAATCGACGGCGGTCAATGGTGGTGAGGCGGCTTCGGCGACGCGGTGCGATGCCAGCGCCATGATCGAGAGGTCGTCTGGGACATCCAGTCCCGCCGCGCGCCCGGCCCGCAACATCCCGGGGACGAGCTGCGGGCTGTTCGCGATCAGGCCGGTCATGCCGGGATCGGTCGCGGTGATGCGGCTGACGATGTCGTAGCCTCCCGTCGCGGTGGCGGGACAGATGAAGAGCTCCCCGGTCAGCCCACGGGTGGCGAGACCGGCCGTGAACGCTTCCCGGGACCGCGATGATGGTCCATAGCTGGCGCTCCGGGTCGGGATCAGCGGCAGCAACAGGCCGACCCGGCGGTGGCCGAGTTCAGCGAGGTGGTCGAGGCAAAGGCCGATCGCGTGGGCGAAGTCGAGGTCGACGAAATCGATGCCGGCGTTGTCCCGCTGGTGACCGATCAGGGCGAAGGGAAAATCGCGAGCCTGCAGCAGGGCGACGCGGGGATCCTCCAGTTCGACCTCCATGACCAGGACGCCATCCGCGAAACCGCGCCGGGCGGCGCGCTCCGTCTCCTCGTAAGGGTCGTCCGAGACCGAGATCATGACGCTGTAGCCGTGTTCGCGGGCGGTCTGCAGGGTGCCGTCGACGAACTCCATGTTCATGGTCCCGAGGTCGTGGGCGAGTGCGGGGAACAGCAGGACGATGGTCCGGCTCCGGCGGCTGGCGAGGGCCTGGCCGCGGGCGTTGGGCGCGAAGTTCGTCGCCGCGATCGCCGAGAGGACGCGTTCGCGGGTCGGTCCGGAGATCGACCGTTTGCCACTGAGTACGTAGGAGACGGTACTCAGCGACACACCGGCGTGCCTGGCGACGTCTGCCATGGTGGCCATGGGCAATCCTCTGCGGCGATGCAGGTAGACCAGGGCGGAGGGAACGGGATCACGGCGACGGAACTGCGAGGCAGAACACTGTCGAAGCGCTTCGACCGCTCTCAGGCTACGCCCGGGCCCGACCGGTGTCAACACCGGTTTGCCCGGATCCGGTCTAGCCCACTGCCGCGTAGCCCGGATCGGCGCGTTCTGCCGCCCCAGTCAGGGAGATCAGCCACACGTGCGGCGCACCCAGGGCGATCGCGTTGACGGTTCGCCCGCTTTCCCGTACGATTCGGCGACGTCTGGTAGGACCAGTACAACCACTCGATCCGATCGCGATCGATAGCGTCCGAGGCACGCCACGTGGCGACCCGGCGGGGATCGGGACAGGATCGGGTGGGAGCACCGGAATCGAAGTCGCTCCGGTGGGCCGTCTCATGGAACCGTCTCTTCCCGGCTGAACGATGGTCGTCAGCCGGCCGAGCGGTGCGATGATCCCGGCGCTGACCGCAGGCGTGATCCGGTAGACAGTCGGTGATGACTGTCCAGCTCAGTCGAGGAGTGCACATGTCGGGCAAGAATCTCGAAGCCGCGTTGTCTCATCGTATCGACCGTCGGAAGCTGATCGGTACCGCGGCGGCCACCGCCGGTGCGCTGAGCCTGGTTCGCCCCTCGCTCTCCGCCGCCCAGGATCCGGTGGAGCTGACCTGGGGCACCTGGGGAAACACCGGAGAGATCCAGCGGTTCCAGGAGTACACCGACTCCTTCAATGCCGCCAACCCGGGCATCCGGATGGAGTTGATCCCGTCCCCCAACGACGGCTACGACGAGCGGCTCCTTACCCAGCTGAACGGCGGCTCGGCGCCGGACCTCTTCTATGTCGGCGACGGCATCATCTCGCAGCTGGTCAAGAACAACGCCGTCCTTGACATCACCGACATGCTGAGCGGACCGAACAGTATGTCGAAGCCCGAGCAGTTCGCGGGCGACCTGTGGGGCGCCTCCGTCTCCCCGGAAGGCCGGTACTTCGGCACGACGGTCGACTGCAACCCGCTGGTCCTCTGGTACAACCGTGGGCTGCTGCGCGAGGTCGGCGTGACGACCATGCCGGCTGACCTCTACGAGGCGGGCCAGTGGAACTGGCAGGCGTTCCAGGCGATGTGCGACCAGATCCGGGCCGCAGGGCGGACGCCATATGTCCTGCCGGACTGGTGGGCGGGCCGCTACGGCTGGACCTCCAGCAATGCCGGCAAGGTCTACGACGCTGGCCAGTACGTTGCTCACCAGGACCCGAAGTCGGTCGAGGCGTTCCAGTTCATCGCCGACAACCTCGCTTCCGAGAACTTCGTCTACGCTGGTGGTCTTCCTGAAGGCCAGGGCGATACCGTCCAGATGATGTCTGGCCAGTTGGGCTTCATCTCGGTCGGGCGGTGGGGGCTGCCGCTGTTCAAGGAGAACCCCGCGCTCGACGTCGACATCGTTCCCAACCCGACCAACACTGGCAACAAGCTGGAGCCGGGACCTGTGGCTGTGGCCTACATCTCGATCAACGCCGCCACCGAGCACCCGGAGGAGGCGTTCACCTACCTAACCAACTTCGTCTCCCCGGCTGGACAGCAGTTCCGGCTCCAGGGCGGTGGTAACGCCGTGCCCTCGATCCAGGGTGTGGAGGAAGTCGTGCTCGAGGGGGGCCTGCCGGAGCACGCGCAGTACTTCATCGACGCCCGTGCGGGCTTCGCCGCCTACCGCGAGGAAGTCGGTACGCCGGGCCTCTCCACCGCCATCGACGACCGGATGGAGACGTTCTTCCTCGATGGTGGCGATGTCCAGGCGACGCTCAATGAGATCGCGGAGATGGCCAACACCGCGATCGCCAACGGCGGCGTCTAACCGCATGTCCTGACCGGCCCTCTCGTCGCGGGGGGAGCCGGCACCGGGCCCGGGCAGCAATGCCCGGGCCCCGGGAGACCCATCCATGGCGACTTCGGTGATCGGTACCGAGGAGATCTCCGTCCCGGCAACGCCGTCGGCCGGCAGCCTGTTGAGATCGCGGCGCTCACGCTCCGCCGCGCTCTGGGGCCTGTTCTTCATCGGCCCACAGCTCCTCGGGCTCCTCGTCTTTTCGGTGATCCCGGTCGGCTGGGCGATGATCCTCAGCTTCATGGAGTGGGGTGGCCTCGGCGATCGCACCTTCGTGGGACTCGCAAACTACCGCGAGACGTTCCAGAGCAGCGAGTTCCGCGGCGCCCTGTCGCACACGATCCTGTTCACGGCCATCTCGGTCCCGGGCAGCGTCATCGTCTCCCTGCTGATCGCGCTCCTAGTCAACAACGTCAGGTTCAAGACGATCTACCGTCTGATCTTCTTCCTGCCAACCGTGACGAGTTCCGTAGCGATCTCCTTGGTCTGGCTCTGGGCACTGAACGGCGACTTCGGCCTGATCAATACCTATCTCCGAAGCTGGTTCGGGGCCGACCCGCCAAACTGGCTCATCGAGCGGGACCTCGTAGTCCCGATCATCGCCCTGGTCTCGATCTGGGCCAGCATCGGCTTCAACATGGTGATCTTCCTGGCCGGGCTGCAGAGCATCTCTCCCTCGTACCACGAGGCGGCGCAGATCGACGGAGCGTCCCGGGCGCGCCAGTTCTTCAACATCACCTTGCCGCTGCTCTCCCCAACGGTCTTCTTCGTCACGATCATCTCGTTGATCGGGGCCTTCCAGATCTTCGACCTGGTCTACGTCATGACGGATGGTGGTCCGGGCAACGCCAGTTCAACCATGGTCCATTACATCTACGAGACGGCCTTCGTCGACTTCAGCTTCGGGCTAAGCGCGGCGGTCGCGATGGTCCTCTTCGCCATTATCCTCCTGGTCACCCTGTTCCAGTTCTGGGGCCAGCGGCGGTGGGTGCATTACGACGACTGACCTGGCGCTGAACGCGCGGTCGCAGTGTGCAGTCACCCGTTAGCCAGCAGGAGCCCACCATGGCCAGTACCCCGGTGTTCCCGACTCAGACCGAACGCGGCACGTACCGGTCCAGCCGGAAGGTCCAGGCGCGCGTTCTCGAGGGGGTCACCCACGTCATCCTGATCCTCGGTGCGCTGACGATGATCGTCCCGTTCCTGTGGATGATCTCGACATCGCTGAAGGACTTCGGGCAGGTCTTTATCATCCCGCCGTCCTGGATCCCGAATCCGATCCAGTGGGGCAACTATCCGGACTCGCTGAATGCGCTGCCCTTTGCCCGGGCGTACTGGAACAGCACGTACATCGCGGTCGTCGTAGTCGCCAGTCAGTTGCTGACCTGCTCGATGGCTGGCTACGCCTTCGCCCGGATCCCGTTCCCCTTCCGGAACCAGCTGTTCATCGTCTTCCTCGCGACGCTGATGATCCCGCAGCAGGTGACGATCATCCCGACCTTCATCATCATGCGGAACCTGGGGCTGATTGATAACCATCTCTCGCTGATCATCCCGAGCGCCCTGTTCAATGCCTTCGGGGTCTTCCTGCTCCGGCAGTTCATCATGGGCCTGCCGCAGGAGCTCGAGGAATCGGCGGTTCTCGATGGGGCCAACCGGTTACGCATCTACTGGCAGATCATCCTGCCGCTCATCAAGGCGCCCCTGGCGGCGCTGGGCATCTTCAGTTTCCTCGGGCAGTGGAACAACCTGTTCACCGCGAACATCTTCCTGAGCTCGCCGGACAACTACACGGTGCCGCTGCTGCTCAACCAGTTCAAGGGGCTCTACATCACCGACTGGACCCTGATGATGGCGGCCGCGACCATCGCAGTGGTCCCGGTGCTCCTTGTGTATCTAGTCGGTCAGCGCTACATCATCGAGGGCGTCGCCCTCACCGGCATCAAGCGATAGCCGCGGCTGCCGGGGTCATCCGGTCGACCAGCGGCACGCCATGGTGTGGGGCGGGCTCGCCCGCCGTGCACCGGCCTCCGAGGACCGTGGGACCGTGTGGATCCGGAGTCGTGACGAACTGGCGACCTCGCTCGAGCAGCGGATCGTAAACGGTGAGCTGCTCCCGGGCGCCCTGCTGCCCTCCGAGCGGCTGCTCTCCGAGGAGTACGGAATCAGCCGGTCGATGGTCCGGGAGGCCCTCCGGACCCTCGCCGAGCGCCGGTTGATCGACGTCGTGCCCGGGAGGGGATCCTTCGTCCACCAGGCGACGATCGAAGACTCGGTGGACCGGCTGACCGATGTCTTCGACCAGCGACAGGTCACCGCCCGGCACCTGATCGAGGCCCGGAAGATGGTGGAGACCACCGCCGCCTGGCTGGCGGCCGAGCGCGCCGATGACGGGGAGCGGCGCGCTATCGAGCAGGCATTGGTCGCCTTCGACGGCAGCGACCGACTGCTCGACCGCGTCCGGGGTGACCTCGCCTTTCACCTCGCCGTGGTCCATGGGGCCGGGAACCCCTTCGTCGAGACCATGTTCCGGGCCATCCAGCCGTACACGGTGGAGTTGATGCTCAGGAGCCTGTCCGACGAGGCCGTCGTCGCCGAGAGCGTGCCGTACCACCGGCAGATCCTGGACGGGATCCACCAGCGGCAGCCCCAGGTCGCGGCCGACGCCATGTTCGCCCACCTCTCCGTGGGACTCACCGCCTACGGGGATGACCTCGACCAGAACCTCGACGTGGTGACCCGCACGTCGCTCAGCAAGCTCTCCGGTAGCGGAAGCAACGTCAGCCTCGATGATCTGCTCCGGATGAGCCGCGACGCGTCCTGATCCGATCGACCAGACCCGTCTGCATCCGGAGAGGGGGGAGGGACCGGGCTCTCCCGACCCCGGGCGTGGTGTCGTCGCCAGGTCCGGGTCGCCGACCCGTGCCGTGTCCCGAACTCAGGAAAGGAACCCCGCGTGCGAGTGACGCAGGTCGAGACGATTCGCGTCGATGAGTTCCCGAACATCCTCTTCACCCGGGTCCACACCGAGGATGGCCTCGTTGGGCTGGGCGAGACGTTCTACGGCGCGCGCGCGGTCGAGGCGTACATCCACGAGACGGTCGCCCCCTATCTTCTCGGCAAGGACGCCCTGGAGATCGACCGCCATGCCCGTGGTCTCTACGGCTACTTCGGCTACCGCAGCTCCGGCGCTGAGATGCGCGGCAACTCGGCGATCGACATCGCTCTCTGGGACCTGTTCGGCAAGGCGACCGGGCAGCCGCTCTACCAGTTGCTGGGCGGCAAGGTCCGGGACGGCGTCCGGGTCTACAACACCTGCGCGGGGTACCGTTACGTGCGGAGCCAACCCCGGCAGGCCGTCGAGAACTGGGGTCTGCCGCAGGCGGATCCGGGACCGTACGAAGACCTGGAAGCCTTCCTGACCCGGGCCGACGAGCTGGCCGAGAGCCTGCTCTCCGAGGGCATCACCGGCATGAAGATCTGGCCGTTCGACCCGTACGCCGAGCGGACCAACGGCCAGTACATCTCCGGTCCGGACCTCGACCTGGCGCTGGAACCGTTCCGCAAGATCCGCGACGCAGTCGGCAACCGCATGGACATCATGGTGGAGTTTCATTCGCTCTGGAACTTCCCGGCCGCCCGGCAGATCTGCGTCGAGCTCGAGCCGTTCAAGCCTGCCTGGTTCGAGGATCCCATCAAGGCCGACAACCTCGACGCCCTGGCCGAGCTGGCGGGCCAGACCCGGATCCCGATCGCCGCCTCGGAGACGCTGGCGACGCGCTGGTCGTTCCGCGAGGTGCTGGAGCGCAAGGCGGCGGGGATCGTGATGGTCGACGTGAGCTGGACGGGCGGGGTCTCGGAGGCACGGAAGATCGCGAGCCTGGCCGAGGCCTACCAGCGGCCGGTCATGTTCCACGACTGCACCGGGCCCGTCGTGCTGACGGCGTCTACCCACCTGTCGATGAACGCCCCGAACGCGCTCGTCCAGGAGATGGTCCGGGCCTTCTACAGCGGCTGGTACGGCGAGCTGGTAACGCGGCTGCCGGACATCAGTGACGGGGTGATCACGCCGCCCCCGGGACCCGGACTGGGAATCGAGTTGCTCCCCGACCTCGTGGACCGCCCGGACGCGACCGTGGTGACGAGCGGCGACCAGACGCGCACGTGGGGATTCCCGGCACCCGGACGAGTGCCCGCGGCAACTGAGACTGCCACGGCCAGGCGCGGCGCCACCGGTCAGGTCATCGACCTGCTGAGGGAGGGGCAGGAGCCCGGTACCCACTCGTCCCCACGGCGGACAGACTGACTCGCTGCCGTATGGCCGGTGGTCAGGACGGCCGCACAGTGCCGTCGACGATCCTTGCCAGTCACCACGTTCACGCAGGAGACCATCATGACGGTCGATCCCGGTACCATCGCGTCAGGCACGGTGTCATCGTCCACGACGACACTCTTCGATCGGACCGGTCGCCTCGGCCTGGAGATCGACGATCTGACCGGTCTGGCGGTGGCACTGCTCGACCGCTCATCCGCCGGCGATCGACGGCTCCCGCTCGCGCTCACCCTCCAGCTCGATACGGAGGGGCGGGAGATCGACCGGCAGCCCTTCGGGATGGACTACGCCGACGTGACGGTCCTGACCGATGTCCGGCGGCGCCCCGGACCCGTCCTCCATGAGGACGACGGCCGCGAGGAACTCTTCACCGTCGCGACCGAGGTCGGTCCCTGGCGGGTGGACATCGGGTACCGCTTCCGGGTCGCCACCCCGAGGGTCGAGATCCAGCTGGTCGTCACGCCGGGCGATGGGCTGGCGGTCGGGACCCTGCGGGATCTGCGGCTCGCCTGGCGGGTCGAGCCGCCCGATCTGCCGGGATGGCGCCTCTTCGCCCCGACCAGCGACCTCCGGGGTGGCGTCCCGCTCGCTGAGGTCACCGAGGACACCCGGACCGGGGACGCCGAGTTCGGCGGGTCCGGGCTGGTCGTCATCGACAGTCCAGCGGAACGTTCGGCGCTGCTCCTGTGGCCGCTACCGCGAGCCGAGCAGGCCGTCAGCACGATCCGGTCGTCCGGGGCGTCGGTCGGCTTCACGGTCGAGACGCGGCTGGCGGGACGCCTGCGTCCCGGGCAGCGCCTCCGATGGGACGGCCTTCATCTCGATCTGTTCGACCGGCCGTGGGAGGAGCTTCGCCCGGAGATCCAGTCCTGGTACGAGCCGCTGGGGATCGCCGCGCCCAACGATACGGCGGGCTGGATCCCGGGAGCGAGCCTGTTCGAGGTCCAGATCGGCAAATCGGTCTTCTGGGGCGGCTGGGAGTACAGCCCGTATCCGACGGCGCGGGATCTGTACGACGACATCGGTCGCATCGCCGGGCTGGGGTTCGACTGTATCCAGATCATGCCGCGGCAGCCGTTCCCGTCCTACAACGTCTACGACTACAACGACGTCTCCCTGTCCTACGGCGATGAGGAGGATCTGCGCCGGGTCGTCCAGGCGGCGCACGCCCACGGGATGCGCGTGATCCTCGACATCCTGATGCACGGCGTCATCGACGCCAACATGATCACGGCGACGGCCGATCGCGTCCGGAACGGGCCGTACTTCGCCCGGCTCTCTGAGGGCACGGAGATCGTGCCCAACGATGACTTCACGGCCTACCGGGGCTACGACTACATGGTCTCCTGGGCCCGGCACATCCTCGACTTCGAGGCCCACTGGGCCGGAGGCTCGCCGGGCGATCACCCGATGGCGGCCGAGCACCCCGAGTGGTTCATCCGCGACACCGCCGGCAGGATCATCGGGGTCTACACCAAGGCCTTCGACACCAACAACGTCGCCTGGCAGGAGTACTTCACCGGTGTCTGCCTGATGCTCATGGAGCGGCTAGGCGTCGACGGTTTCCGGTTCGACGCGCCGACCTACAACGAGGTGCCGAACTGGTCACCGGCGACCGAGCGGCGCGCCAGCGCATCGCAGATGGGGTCTGTCGGCCATTTCGCCCGGCTGCGGGAGGAGATCAAGCGACGCTACCCGGACGCGCTCCTCTACACGGAGCCGTCCGGTGTCCTCTTCCGGCAGACGATGGATATCGTCTACAACTACGACGAGCACCCGCTCATCCCGGCGGTCATCCGACCCGCGGGGGTCCCCGACGCGAGTCGGCAGGGGATGCGCTCCTCCCGGGACCCCGGTGACCAGGGGATCCGGACGGCCCGCGACCTGGCCGAGTGGTTCCACAACAAGCTCGCGTCGCTGCCCAGGGGGTCCATCACCGCCCGCCACATCGACTCGCATGACTCGTTCTGGTGGCCACTGCCGGGATTCAAGTGGCGCCGGGAGCAGTACGGTGTGCCGGCGACCCGGGCGCTCGTCGCGACGTGGTCGCTCAGTGGCGGTGCGTACATGATGTTCGTCGGCGGCGAGGTCGCCATCGAGGACGACATCCGGCGGGTCAACCGGCTCAAGCGCACGATCCCCGAGATCCGGCTCGGTGGGGCGGACTACGACGGCGTCTCGGTCGACAGCGACCAGATCTACGCCGTGTCCCGCGTCCACGAGGGGCAGCAGTCGATCGTCCTCGTCAACCTGTCACCGACGGCGGTCAGGGCGACCGTCGCTGTCGAGACCCCGGCTGGTCCGTCGAGTCCGACCGGCTACCTGCTGCGCGATGTCTGGAACGACGCGGGTTTGCCAGCGGCGGACGGCTACGCATGGACGCGGGACGCGCTCTCGGCGATCAACCTCACGTTCGAGCCCTATGAGGTCCGGGTGCTGACGATCCGCCCGGCACGGCATCTCGCCTGAATGATCAGCGGTCCGTAGGGACGCTGCTGGGCCCGGGCAAGCCACAGCCGGGGAACTACCGGCCCTCGCGCAGGACGGCCGGATAGCCATTCGCCGAGCGCCCGATGTGGACGCGACCATATCAGCATCGGGCCGACCCCTAACGGTTGACCCGGGAACCGGGTGCCGGGACCGGTCTTTCCGAAGCAGCAGTCCGTTGTCGACTACCCGATCTGGTCGACCTGCGTCGTCCGCCGCATCCGGTCATTGACCCTGGCGAAGATGGCAGCCGGATCGAGGGTGAGGCCAGACAGGACGACGGACGAGATCGTGCCGTCGTCGTTGGGCGCTCGTTCGACGTACAGGGTCTCAATCAGGGTGACGACGGCGATGGTCTCGAGTAGCGGGTCGACGAGCCAGTATTCTGTCGTCCCCGCCTGGGCGTAGCGCATCGGTTTCTCGACGGAATCGCGGCTGCGGCTCGTCAGCGAGATGACTTCGACGACGAGTTGGGGCGCGACGTAGACCCGTCCACCCCGCACGTGAATCAGGTGCTCCTCGTCGACATAGGCCACGTCCGGCTGGACGACGTCGCGGTTAGCCAAGACCACGTCGATGGGAGCGTAGAGGGTGTCTCCGTCGCCGATCTGCTCTACCCATCGGTCGAGAGGCAAAAAGACTTCGCGAGAGACCAGTTGATGCTGCCAGGTTGGGGTGACGATGAGCGAGATGGTTCCGTTCAGCAACTCGTAGCGATTGCCGTCATCGGGCATGGCGTCGAGATCCGCCATCGCTGCGCGACGGGTATTCGCGATCAGGCTGCGTCATCTCCTTTTGAACATCGGAGGTGCGTCGAGTAACTCTTTACGGCGTCTGGTCATCGACCTCAGCGAAGATATCGGCTGGATCGAATATCAGGCCTGGCAGGACGACGGACTCAATTCTCCCGTCAGTCAGCAGGGGGACGGGCTGATAGAAATCGTCGACGAGCGTGTAAATGTCGAACGTTCGATTGTCCGGATCGACCAGCCAGAATTCGCGGATTCCGGCGCGAGCATAGCGCTGGGACTTCTGAACACTGTCGCGTCCTCTGCTGGTCGGCGAGACGACCTCCACGGCGAGCGTAGGGGCTCCGATGTAGCGTCCAGACGCTGCACTGGAAAGCTGCGACCGCTCGACGAAGATGACGTCAGGCTGGACGACGTTGTCGTCGTCAAGGATGACATCGATGGGTGCTACCTGGACGACGCCGAGTCGGGAGGGGCGAACCCAGGCGTGGAGCACATCCCGGATGGCCAGCACGGTGACGCCATGTCTCCACGTTGGAGCAGCGGCCATCGAGATTTCCCCGTTGAGCAGTTCGTAAATGCGACCGTCGTCCGGCATGGCGTCGAGATCCGCGATCGTGGCGCGACGGGCATTGGCAACCATGGTGACCTCCCTCTGTGCCGACTGATACCGAAAGCGTACCAGCCGGAGGGGAGCGACAAGGGGCCGCCGGGATCATCCCGGCGGCCCCTCTCGTGGTGAACAGTCCGGCCGCGGACTGGACCGCTAGGCGTCTCTCGCCAGTTCCTCCAGCCGGTCGACGTAACCGGCGAGGATGTCGAAGGCGGCCTGGACGGGGTCGGGGGTGCTCATGTCGATCCCGGCCCGCTTGAGCTGGTCGATCGGGTACGACGACCCGCCCTCGCGGAGGAAGTCGCGGTAGCGGGCCACGACGGGCTCGCCACCGGCCAGGACCTGCTGGGCCAGGGCGGCGGCGGCGCTGATGCCGACGGCGTACTGGAAGACGTAGAAGTTCATGAACAGGTGGGGGAACTGCGCCCACGTCACACCCACCCGGCGGCGGTCCTCGTCGCTGACGGTGACCTCGCCGCCGTAACCCTCCGTGAACAGGTCGGCCAGCTTGTCCGTCATGCTGTCGGCGGTCAGCGCGCGGCCGGCCTCGATCTCGCCGTGCGTCCAGAGCTCGAACTGGGCCAGGATCGGCATGATGAAGAAGTAGCGGAAGTGGTTGGACATCCGCTCCTCAAGGATGGCCAGCAGCCACTCCCGCTCGGTGTGCCGGTCGAGCAGGTACTTCCCCATCAGGGCCTGG
>CADCWK010000007.1 GCA_902806375.1 uncultured Thermomicrobiales bacterium | reverse complement strand
GCGTCTCCTCGGCGGCGGCTGTCGTACTGAGGTTGATCTGGGCGGGCGGGCCCTGGCCAGCGACAGCCCGGAGCGCCGGCTCGAGCGCCGCCAGCAGATAGCTGGTCCCGGCGGTCGGGGTCGGTGGGGTCAGCACGGTCAGGGCCGGCGTCTGCCCGGCGGCGACGGCCGCCTCGAACCCCTCCGGGACAATCAGGCCGAGATCCTCTTCCCCGTCCTGGACGGCCTCACGGACCTCGTTCTCGGACGCGTAGGTGGTCACGGTCAGGTCGACGCCCGTCCCACCGAGCGCGGAGAGTTGCCCGGTGACCGCCGTCGGGTCGGCCGGGGTGACCGCCAGCGAGTAGGCCGGGGTCTCGTCGGTCAGGTCATCGTTGAACAGGTAGGCGTACGAGACCCCGATCAGGATCGGGATGACGAGCGCGATCGCTACCCGACCGTCGCGGATGGCATCGATCAGGTCCTTGCGGAAGATGGTCGCGATGATCCGCGGGTGAAACGTCATGGGATCTCCTGCCGCTGCCCGTCGGGCGTGGGGGGCGGGTCGGGGCTACAGCGAGCGGCCGGCCAGCGCGATGAAGACATCCTCGAGGGTGCCTTCCTGGGAGTGCATCGTCAGGACCTGGTCGTCCCGCATCCAGCCCGCCAGCCGCCCGGCGTCGGCCGGGTCATCGAGGGCGATCGTCTGTTCCTGGCGGTCCCGGAGCAGCACCGACGCCGTTCGGCTGCCGAAGCGCAGCTTGAGTTCGCGGGGTGTGTCCAGCGCGACGATCTTGCCGGCGCTCAGGAAGGCGACCCGGTCGGACAGCTCGTCGGCCTCCTCCATGTAGTGCGTCGTCAGGAAGACGGTCGTTCCCCCATCGCTCAGCCGGCGGATCAGGTCACGCAGTTCCCGGGCGGAGGTCGGGTCCAGGCCCCGTGTCGGCTCGTCGAGGAACAGGACCTTCGGTGAGTTGATCAGCGACCGGGCGATCAGGAGGCGCTGCTTCATGCCGGATGAGTACGTCTTGACCTTCCGCTTCGCGGCGTCGGTCAGCCGGACCATCTCCAGCAACTCCAGTCCCCGGCGGCGCGGGACGCCATAGAGATCGGCGAAGATCTCCAGGTTCTGGATGGCCGTGAAGCGCTCGTAGAGATTCTGGTCCTCGAAGACGAGGTTGATGAGCGGCTTGATGGCGTCGCGGTCACGGACGATGTCGTGCCCGGCGATCGTGGCCGAGCCTCCGGTCGGTCGGGTCCGTCCGGTCAGCATCCGGATGGTCGTGGTCTTGCCGGCGCCGTTGTGGCCGAGGAACCCGAAGATCTCCCCCGGCATGACGTCGAACGAGATGCCGCTGACGGCGTGGACGTCGCCGTAGGTCTTGACCAGATCCCGGACCTGGATGAAGGGCTGATCACCGGATATCGGGCCCGTCGCCATCGCGGGCGATCCGGACGAGGGAGACGCGAGGACGGGCATCAGGGACTCCTGCCGAGCGACGAATCGGCGCACCGCCATGGCCGCCGTACTGCGGACGCCGACCGGCGAACGAGCAGTCCATCGACCATGCTACGGGCCCGATGTCACATTTGTGTCGAGGTGGGTGGCTTCTCTGACGAGCAGTCCCGGGGAAATCGGTACCGATCGGGACGAAGCCCCCGCGATCGGTGCAATCTGTGCATAATCCGTCAACGAGATGTCGTGTCCGTCGCGGTATGCTTGGCCGGTCTCTCACGGGTAGCGCATCCTGCCGTCGCGCGACGAGTCCGGTCGACGGTCGTCATCCTGTGCCGGCCGACTGCTCGCGGTTGAAGCCCCTGGCCCCCCGATGAAGGAGCAGCCGCGTTCATGGCGGTCCCACCCCGGTTCTCACGGCCCCCCTCCCGGCGCGGTGGCGGGCTGACGCCCCGGCCGGGCGATCGTCTTCCCCTCCTGCTCGCCGGGCTCGTGGTTATCGCCGCCCTCGCTCTCGCTGGGAGCCTGCTGGTCTCCGTCCTCCGGGGATTCGGTGCGGACGATTCGGGGGATGTCGCGTCGAACAGCGACCCCTCGGCCGCCCCATCGGTGGCCGTGCCCGGCGCGTCGACCGCCGTCCCTGGCGTCCCTGGCGTCCCCGCCGCCTCGTCGCCCGGCACCAGCGATGAGGGAGCCAGCCCCCTCGGCGAACCGTACGTCGTCTGCCTGGACGTCGGACACGGTGGCTTCGACCTCGGCTTCACCCGGGTCGAGGAGGTCGTCGACGAGGAGACCGGTGAGTCGGTCGAGACGATCATCGCCACGGAGAGCGAGATCGTGCTCGACATGGCGTTCGCGATCGAGGAGCGGCTGGAGACGCAGGGCGTCGAGGTCGTCCTCACACGTACGGCCGACTCACTGGTGAACCCGACCGGTGAGGACGTCAATGGCGACGGGGAGATGGCCACCGACGGCGATGGCGACGGCCTGATCGACACGCCCAACGTCGATGTCCCCAACAACCTCGACGAGTTGCAGGCCAGGGTGAACATCTGCAACGCGGCGAACGCCAACCTGCTGATCTCGCTGCACATCAACGGGGCCGAGAACACCGCCCTGCAAGGCTACGAGTCGTGGTGGGCCGAGGGGCGCGAGTTCTCCGCGCAGAGCCAGTGGTTCGCCCAGGAGGTCGTCGCGCAGTTCGGCACCCAGTTCGCCGATGCCGGTTTCGAGGTGGAGTCCCGCGGGGCCCAGGACGACCGGGATACCGAGATCCCCGAGGAAGATCTGCCCGCCGACGCGTTCGTCAATTATGTCGTGCTGGCGCCGGACAAGCCGGAGCGGAACTTCAGCGGCAGCACGATGCCCGGCGCCGTGGTCGAGTCGCTGTTCCTGTCCAACGACACCGACTGGGCCGTCCTGGACGACCCGGCCGGGATCGACGCGATCGTCAACGCGTACGTCTCGTCCGTCAACGCGTTCTTCACCGAGTTCCCGATCGAGGGTCGCCGCCTCTCGACCGGTGAGAGCCAGTCGGTCGACACCGCCGAGACCCGCGGCATGGCCACGCCGGACACCGATGCGTCGACCATCGTCTCCCCCATCCCGGTGGCGACCGCCGTCGCCTACGCCCGCCTGCCGCCGCCCGTCGAGACCGACCTCGAGTCGAGCTACGTCGTCGAGACCGACGCCACCGACCGGATGGAGGTCGCCCTGACCTTCGACTGCGGCGCCGACCGGGGCTACACCGAGCAGATCCTCGATCTGCTGGATAGCTACGGGATCAAGGGATCGTTCGGGATGACCGGGTACTGGGCCGAGGACAACGCCGACCTCGTCCTGCGGATGGCCGAGGAAGGCCACATGATCTTCAACCACACCTACTCGCACGGCTCGTTCACCGGTGCCTCGACCGGGGCCGGCGACCCGGGCACGGCCTATCGGATCGAGGAGATGATCGCGACCGAGGAACTGATCGCCGAGATCACCGGCGGCTACGACATGCGCCCGTACTGGCGCCCCCCATTCGGCGACTACGGCCCGCAGACGCTCCTCGACATGGCCTCGATCGGCTACGGCATCACGGTGATGTGGACGGTGGACACGCTGGGCTGGAATGGCATGACCGGTGCGCAGGTGGCGGAGCGGACCCTGGAGACCCTCCAGCCGGGCCAGATCGTCTTGATGCACGTCGGTTACGGCGCCCAGGGGGACTTCGATGCCCTGCCGGCGATCATCGAGGGATCGAGGGCCGAGGGCTACACCTTCGTGACGGTCGAACAGTTGATGCAGCCGTAAGCGACGCGGGCGCCCGATCGCGCATCGTCGCCCGTCGTCCCGCCGCACGACGCGTCCGCCGGTCGACGGCGGCCCGCAAATCCGGTAGCCTGCCGGCAGTAGCCATCGGTCGACCAATGGGGAACAAGCATGAGCGAGCTCCAGAAGCACTGGCACATCTACCTGATCGGGATCGGCGCGGTCATGGCCTGGAGCGGCATCACGTTCTACGGGATGGGCCGGTCCTACCGCGAGGCGCGCGCGCTGGACGTCAACGTCGGCCTCGCCCTGACGGTCCTCGGGTTGATCCTGCTCTTCGCCGGTATCGCCGCCTACATGCGCCGGCCAGACAGCCAGCGGTAGGCCCCGGTCAGGACATCCATGCGGTCGCGAAGTGGCCCGGCACGATGGCGTGCCGGGCTCTGCCGATTCTGACGGGAGCGGCCTTCGCCCGGGAATTACCGGCGGCCGAGCAGCCCGGCGATCCGCTCGACGGAGGTGGTGAGCGAGGCGTCGTCCGTCGCGAACGACAGCCGGAAGTGACCCTCCCCGGCGGCTCCGAAGGCGACGCCGGGGACGACCGCGACGTAGACTTCCTGCAGGATCCGGTCACTCAGGTCCAGCGACGACAGCCCGGTCTCCCGGGCGTCGACCATCGCGTAGAACGCCCCCTCCGGCAGCGGGCAGGTCAACCCCTTGATGGCGCTGAGCCCCTCGCTCACCAGCCGTCGGCGCCGGTCCCACGCGGTGACCATGTCCCCGATGAACGCCTGGTCGCCGGTCAGCGCTGCCGTCCCGCCGGCCTGGGCGAACGAGGTCGCGCAGGTGACGGAGTGGCTATGGACCTTGGCGATCTGCTCGATGTAGGCCGCCGGCCCGGCGACGTAGCCCAGCCGCCAACCGGTCATCGCGTAGGCCTTGGACAGCCCGTTGAACGTCAGTGTCCGCTCGAACATCCCCGGCAGCGTCGCCAGGCTGATGTGGCGGTGCCCGTCATAGACGATCTTCTCGTACATCTCGTCGGCGAAGACCAACAGGTCGTGCGCGATCGCCACGGCGGCGATAACCTCGAGTTCGGCCTGGGTCGTGACGCGGCCGGTCGGGTTGTTCGGTGAGTTCAGCAGGATCGCCCGCGTCCTCGGGGTGATCGCCGCCTCCAGCCGGTCCCGGGTGATGGCGAAGTTGTCGTCCGGGTCGAGCGCGACCGGGACGGGCGTCCCGCCGGCCAGCTCGATCATCGGCACGTAGCTCACCCAGGCCGGCTCGAGGACGAGCATCTCGACCCCGGGCTCGATCAGCGTCAGCGCGGCCTGGAACAGCGCGGCCTTGGCACCGGGGGTGACGATGATCTCGCGCTGCCAGTCGTATCCCAGCCCGTTCTCGTTTTTCAGCTTGGCGGCGATCGCCTTCCGGAAGGCCGGCGTGCCGCTGGACGCGACGTAGTGCGTGTCGCCCGCGTTCATCGCGTCGGCGGCGGCCTGCCGGATATGCGCCGGGGTGATGAAGTCCGGATCACCGCCGCCGAGGTCGATGACGTCCAGCCCCTCGGACTTCAGTTGGCGGGCCCGGTCCGAGACGGCGAGCGTCGGCGAGGGCGCCAGGTCACGCACCCGGCCGGCGAGGAAACTGCTGGAACTGCGCTGGGTCTGCACGGGATGCTCCATCGCGATGGTGCCGGCCGGTCCGCGTCGGTTCGCGCCGGTGGGTGTCGCGATTGTAGGACCGACCGGTCCCGGGCGTCACCAGTGCCCGGAGCCGTCCACTGGCCGGGAGCGCGACGGGGAGCGACGGGGAGACGCCAGCACGGAACCCGGGCGCAGCCCGGAACGGGCGAACCGCCGACGCCCGGGGCATCGACGGTTCGTTGACATCGGTACGGACGGTGGCCCGGCGGGATCACCCCGGATCCGGCAGGTCAGCTTCCCGGTACGGTCTCCGAGAGGTGACGTCCGGCCGGAGGCGTGGCCGATCCGCCCTTCTGCCGCAGCTGCTCTTCGAAGCCGGGGACGCGCTGCCGTGCCAGCTCCGTCGCATGCCCGTTCGCGGTCTTCATGAGCCTGTCGGCCGACTGGGTCAGCGTGTCGAGCAGGCCGGTCTGCTGGATCATGCCCAGGATGCCGCCACCCTGTTGCTGGTGTGACTGCCCGTGGGACTGACCGGACGACTGGCTCTGCGTCTGGTCATGGGATGACTGCGACCCGCTCGTCGCGTCATGCCTGGGCTGCGAACCCTGGTCCCCATGATAGTGGTGGTGATGGTTGGTGCCGCCGCCGCTGCCAGCGAGGACGATCCCCCCGATCAGCCCGGCGCCGACCGCGACCAGCGGATGGGCGCTGATCCACTCCCTGACCCGCCCCATCCCGGCGGAAGCCGCCTCCTTCCCCGAACTGGCAGCGTCCTTGACGGAGGAGACGTCGATTCCCGGCGACTCCGATGACTGCGACGCCGTCGCATCCATGCCAGCGGCCGGGGTGGTCGAGAGGTCGCTATCGGTCAGCGCCGAGATGCCTGGCGACGACCCCAGGGCGATCTCCTCGGTGAAGGCGTCGGCGACGGGCATCGGCGGGGCGTCCATCGTGCCATCGAGTAGCGTGTTGCCAGTGGTCTGCCCCACCAGCGGACGGCTGCCGCCGGAGCGGCTCTGGCCTGGGTTGGATGACTCCATGGTGAATGACTCCTTGCCTGATGGGATAGGGACGACCTGGCCAACCGGACGACATCGGCCCCTATGACCGGCCGCCACCCGATCCGGACTGACCGATCGCGCCCTTGACCGTCTTCGTGACCTCGCTCAGGAGCGCACTCCCCGCGGCGGACATCGTGTCGCTCAAGCCAGACGAGCGGGCGGACTGCATCATCGACTCGCGGAGATGCCGCGTGACGGCCGATGAACCCTGGCCGGACTGACCCTGGTAACCGCCCCCACCGCCACCGGACAGACCGCCGCCCAGCAGGAAGCCAAGCAGCAGCCCACCGCCGACAGCGATCAGCGGGTTCTCCTGCAACTGATACTTGAGATCGAACGTCTGCTGGATCTGCTGCTTCGTGTCCTCGACCTGCGTCCGGATCTCGCCCGTCGCTTCCTGGACCTGCGTCCGGGCCTCTTCGGTCATCGACTCGACCCGGTGCTCCAGTTCGGCGAGGCGCCCCGCGGCGTCATCGCGGTGGTGGTCTAGTTCTTCACGGATTTGACCTGCTGTTGGGCCCATTCCTTGTCCTCCTGCAGTGAGTCGATCGTCTGCTCCGGCTTCAGGTTCTTCGCGCTCAGCTGCGACTTGCCGACCAGCGCCAGGATCGCGGCGATCAGGAGCAACCCGAGGGCGACGACACCGGCGGCTGCCCAGCGTGGCATCGCGTCGTCGAGGATCTCGACCAGGGCGAGCATCAGAAAGACGAATGCGATCAGGGCCAGGACGGCCCCAGTGACCAGCATCGCGATGCCCTTGGCGGCGTGGCTGGCACTCTCGGACAGCTCGGTTTTGGCGAGCTGGATCTCGCCCCGAACGAGCCCCTGGACATCGCCGACCATGCCGCTGATCAGCTCACTGACGGACTCGTTCTCGTGTCCGGTCGACGGCCGGGGTGGCGGAGCACCGAGCCGTGGTTGTTGACTACGGTCCATGGGAAATCTCCTCCGAAGCAGCGCCGGCCGTTGGGTCCGGCCCGCTGGCCTACCGGACGATCTTCGCGAGGACGAACCCGATCGCAACCGCACCGATGACCGATTCGACCGGCTTGCTGCGGACGAACGCCTCGAGATCGCTGACGATCTGGTTCGTGTCCTTGTCCTTGAAGTAGTTGCTCGCCTGCTCCAGGCGGTCGGCGACCATGGACGCCTGCGCCGGTACCGGCCCGTCGCCTTCCGCCTGCTCGCGGAGCTTGTCGGCCGCGGTGCTGAGGCCCTGCGATGCCTTGTCGAGCCCCTGGTCGGTCTGGGCGGTCGCCTGTTCCCTGACCTGCCCGACCTTCTCCGTGGCCTGGTCCTTCACCTCGCTGGCCTTGTCCTGGACCTGACCGACCGCCTGCTGGGCCTGGTCGGCGACCTGGCTGGCCTTGTCACTGCCTTGGCTCGCCGTCGAACCGGTGCTTCCCGTTGCACTCATGGGTGAACCTCCGTTGCGTGTCGATCTGCGCGATGGATACCCGACCACCGGATGCGGTCGGCGTGCAGAGTCAGTGCCAACGTTCATCCCGGAGAATGTCTACACGCTGGATCGTTCCCGCGGTCAGCATCGCCGGGATCCCGGCCCGATCACCCCGACCCGCTGGTCCGCGCCCCGGCCGCGCGCCGGCAGCGGTCCGATCATCCGGCGCAGCGTGGCTGGACGGCCTCCCGGGCGACCGCTGTCTCGGCCACCGGTCTCCGCCACCGCGCCGCCCGGGGACAAGGCCCTGGCGTCCGTCCGGGCCGGTAGCGAGCGCCACTGGCCCGGAGAAGCACCGGAGATGCGGCTAATCTGGGCTATCGTTATGAGGCGGTGCCGGACGGGTCAGGCACCTCCGCCTTGCGTGGAAGCCGGATCATGTCGTGGCTGGTCACAGCCAGCCGGTCGCCGGACGGTCCACGAGGCGGGGTCGCCGCCGGCCCGGACCTCGCGCGTTGGAGGGACCCATGGACGGAGACAACCGGATCGTGCTGGTACTAGGAGCGACCGGCCAGCAGGGCGGGTCCGTCGCCGACGCGCTCGTAGCAGCAGGTTGGCGCGTCCGGGCGCTGGTTCGTGACCCGGGGAGCGCCAGGGCCCGCGCCCTGTCCGCCAGGGGCGTCGAGACGGTTCCGGGCGATCTCGGTGACCCGGCGTCCGTGCGTGCCGCCATGGCTGGCGCCTATGGCGTCTTCAGTGTCCAGCCGAGCTCCGGTCAGGCCGGATACGGGGTCACCGATGCCGACGAGGTCCGGTTCGGCACTGGGGTAGCTGCGGCGGCGCTGGACGCGGGCGTCGAGCACCTCGTCTACTCGTCCTCCAACGCGGCCGGCCCTGCGACGGGTGTCGGGCACTTCGACAGCAAGTTCCAGGTCGAGGAGTTCGTCCGCTCCCGCGTTCCCGACAGCACCATCCTCCGCCCCAGCACGTTCATGGAACTCCTGCTGTCGCCCGATTTCGGGGTCGCCGACGGCCAGCTGACCTTCTTCATGAGGCCGGATCAGGCGATGCAGTTCATCGCGGTCGCAGACATCGGTCGCATCGTCGCGACCGTCTTCGCCGAGCGCGATGCCCACCGTGGCCAGACGATCCAGATCGCGGGCGACAGCGTCACCGGCGACGATCTCGCCGCCAGGATCAGCAGCGCGGCGGGTCGTCCCGTCGCCTATCGACGCTTTCCCGATGCCGTCCTCCGTGAGAACGGCATGCTCCACCGGCTGACGGAGCTGGTCGACGCCGGTCCTCTGGCTGGCACCGCGGACATCCACGCCCTCCGGGAACGCTACCCGGGGCTGCTTACCTTCGACGCATGGCTCAGGGGCGGGGAACGGGGTGCGCTGCTGCGGGCGGCTATTGGTTGATCCGGGACCGGACACCCGCCAGCCGTTCCCGTGGCAACGCTGTCAGGCGGGGCGCCAGGTAGCCTTACTGGTGGGCCAGGGGCAACGGTCCCGCGCGCTCGCGGATCTCCGGGGACGGGCTGTCACTGGTGACGGGTCGACCTGGGCCGGCCCGAGACGCGTTGACAAGTCGTTAGCACTCCCCCTTGAAGAGTGCCAACCCCTCTGCTAGAATCCCGTCTCGGTATGGGCGTTCGCGAGTCGGATCTCAACGGCCCCAGGCACCACCGGTTCGCCCGGAGTGCGCCACCGTGGCGCGTTCCGGGAAAGTGCTTCGTATCGCTCACAGGGAGGTCATCAGAATGACTGAGACAGTGGATGTCGCCAGCAAGCTGCGCCCGCTCGCGGACAAGCTGGTCGTTCGACCGGCCGGCCGCGAGGAGACCACTCGGGGTGGCATCATCGTCCCCGACACCGCCAAGGAGAAGCCGCAGCGCGGCACGATCGTCGCCGCCGGCGAGGGCCGCAAGGACGACGACGGCGAGCGGATCACGCTCGATGTCCAGGTCGGGGACAAGGTCCTCTTCGCCAAGTACGCCGGCACGGAGTTCAAGCTCGAGGACGAGGATCTGATCATCCTGTCCGAGAAGGACATCCTCGCCGTCATCACCGACTAGACCGCCCGGACGCCGCCTGCATCCGGGCATTCCCATGGCCGGATGACGACGCGCGACCCCAGGCAGCCGGTGACCCGATCCCTGCTTCCCACCCATCAGCCACAAGGAGAACCCAATGGCGAAGGTACTGGAGTTCAACGAGACAGCGCGCCGCTCCCTCAAGGAGGGCGTCGATATCCTCGCGAACGCCGTCAAGACCACCCTCGGCCCCAAGGGGCGCAACGTCGCCCTCGACAAGAAGTTCGGCGCCCCGACCGTCACCCATGACGGTGTGACCGTGGCGAAGGAGATCGAGCTCGAGGACAACTTCGCGAACATGGGCGCCCAGCTTCTCAAGGAAGCCGCGACCAAGACCAACGACGTCGCCGGTGACGGCACGACGACCGCGACCGTCCTCGCCCAGGCCATCGTCGGCGAGGGCATGCGCAACATCGCCGCCGGCGCCAACGCCATGCTCCTCAAGCAGGGCATCGACCTCGCCTCCGCCGCGGTCGTCTCCTACATCCAGGAGCTGGCCACCGAGGTCAACGGCCGGGACGAGATCGCCCAGGTCGCCGCCATCTCGTCGCAGGACAAGATGATCGGCAGCCTGATCGCTGACGTCATGGAGAAGGTCGGCAAGGACGGGGTCATCACGGTCGAGGAGAGCCGTGGTCTCGAGTTCGAGACCGAGTTCACCGAAGGCATGCAGATCGACCGCGGCTACATCTCGCCGTACTTCGCCACCAACACCGAGCGCATGGAGGCTGAGCTGGACGACGCCTTCGTCCTGATCACCGACAAGAAGATCAGCGCCATCGCCGACATCCTGCCGGCCCTCGAGAAGATCGCCTCGCAGCGCGCGCCGCTGGTGATCATCGCCGAGGACGTCGACGGTGAGGCCCTGGCCACGCTCGTCGTCAACAAGATCCGCGGCACGATCAACGTCCTCGCCGTCAAGGCGCCGGGCTTCGGTGATCGCCGCAAGGAGATGCTGCGCGACATCGCCATCCTGACCGGTGGCCAGGTCATCAGCGAAGAGATCGGGCGCAAGCTCGACACCGTCACCCTCGAGGATCTCGGCCGCGCCCGCCGCGTCGTCGCGACCAAGGATGACACCACCTTCATCGAGGGTGCCGGAGAGGCTGGCGCGATCGCCGGCCGGATCGACCAGATCCGCGCCCAGATCGAGACGACCTCCAGCGACTTCGACCGCGAGAAGCTCCAGGAGCGCCTCGCCAAGCTCGCCGGTGGCGTCGCCGTCATCAAGGTCGGCGCCGCGACCGAGACCGAGCTCAAGGAGAAGAAGCACCGCGTCGAGGATGCGCTGAGCGCCACCCGCGCCGCCGTCGAAGAGGGCATCGTGCCGGGCGGTGGGGTCACCCTCGTCAACGCGATCTCCGTCCTCGAAGGCATCCAGGCCGAGGGCGACGTCAAGACCGGCGTCATGATCCTCCGCCGCGCCCTGGAGGAGCCGCTCCGCGCGATCTCCAGCAACGCCGGCCTCGATGGGGCTGTCGTGATCGAGAAGGTCCGCCGCGCCCAGCAGGAGCAGGGCAACCTGAACGTTGGCTACGACGTCATGGGCGAGACCTATGTCGACATGATCAAGGCCGGGATCACCGATCCCGCCAAGGTCACCCGCTCCGCGGTCGCCAACGCCTCCTCGATCGCCGGGATGATCCTGACGACCGAGGCCCTGATCTCCGACAAGCCGGAGCCGGCCTCGGCCGCGCCGGCCATGCCGGGCGGCATGGACTACTAGTCCGCACCGGGCGCCCCGTCGCGACGGAGCCCGCACTCCCCCGCCCAGGGACGCCCAACCGGAGGGCCATGCCGATCACTCGGCATGGCCCTCCGGCGTTTTTCCTTCTGGACCACGGCTCGGCGGCCCAGGTCAGGCCCACCGTTGCAGGGAGCGCGCGGGGGTTGCCAGACCGCTCCGGAGAGGGTCCGTCGGACCGATCGACGGTCCGTCATCCTCCGGGGCTACAGGAGCTGCCCGAAAACGAAGGCGAACCCGAAGAAGACGATGAATGCCGCGATGATGATCAGGATGACGCGGTAAAAGCCGCCGCCCATGGCGATCCTCCTTCTTTCTCCCGATCCCTACTCAATCACTGAGCCAGCGCCGCCTCGGATCGTGCAGGGGCGCCAGCGTGGACCCAGGTCGGCCGCGCGCTGGGTCGCTCGTGGGGCCGGATCCCCGGTGGGCCGTTAGCCTTGGCCGATCGGCGACTACCCGTGCGCCGCCAGGCCACGCCACCGCTCGTCATGCGAGTCGCTCAGGTGACGGAGGATGACCATGAGCCAGGCGGTCGCCGGGCCGGGCGGTCGCAGCAGACCGGTTCCCGCCTCCCGGCGCCCGAGCGCGGCGACGGCCCAGTGCAACTGGTACCGGAACGCGCGAGCGAGCCATGACCGGAGCGCGACGCCTGACCAGTCGTCCTGTCCGAGGTACCCCTCCAGGGCGGGCGGCAGGGCGCCCAGGGGCAGTTTGGCGAAATCCATCGCCGGGTCGGCCCAGGCTGCGTCCCCCCAGTCGACGATGCCGGTCAACTGCCCCGTCGCGGGGTGGGCCAGCAGGTTGCGTGGGGCGATATCGCCGTGAATTAGGACCAGGGGTGGCGGATCCGGGGCGCAGGGGGCGAGCCGCTCGAACCAGCCACGCAACCATCCGGCGGTATCGGCGTCGAGCGCCTGTTCATGGACCAGGGGACCCAGCAGGTCGCATGGGTCCGACCGGTCGTCGTCGGTGGGTACCCCATCGAGGCTCTGGCGATCGACACCTCCAGCCGAGTGCAGGGCGGCGAGGTTGCGCCCGACCGCCCGGTAGACCGCCGCCAACTGGTCCTGCGGGAGTTCCTGCCGGGCCAGGTCGGTACCGGCGACCCGCCGCACGACGAGATACGGCGCGTCGATGTCCCGCCCGGTGTCGTCGAAGGCGACGATCTCCGGCGTCAGGACCCCGGCCGACCGGGCGACGGGGATGACGACGCACTCCTTGCGCAGGTCCGCCGCGAGTTGTCCGTCGTCTCGCGGGACCCGCAGGACGAGGTCATCGCCGAGCCGGAACGCGTGGTTGGCTTCCCCGTCTGGCAACGGCTGGATCCCCGAGAACCCCACGCCGAACCGGTCTCCGATGGCGGCGAGTGTCGCCGGACCTGGTCGGGGGATGATCGGCACGTTGACCTCGCAGTGGTATCGCTCCT
>CADCWK010000006.1 GCA_902806375.1 uncultured Thermomicrobiales bacterium | reverse complement strand
CGGCGGCGCTCACCGATGCCTGCGCCGCGATCACGGCGTCACACGACGCCACACCGGCCGCCACCGACGCGGGCGCGACCCAGCCCGGGTTCGACGAGGTCGCCTTCGACCAGTTGGCGATCGATACGCTCGCGTCCCACCACCAGGCCGTGATCGCGTTGACCGGCATCGCGCTGGCCGGCTCGACCCAGCCGGAGATCGCCCAATTGGCCGAAGCTACTCGCCTCGTCCATGAGGACGAGACCACGCAACTGGATGGGTGGCGGACCGACTGGTTCGACGCGGCGTCCCCGATGCCGATCGAGTACCAGTCCGCGCTGCTCGACGAGGCCCTGGCCGCGACGGGTGTCTCGCCCGGTTCGGGGGAGGCCCCGGTCCTCGATCCGCTCCGTGGCGCCGGTCACCTCTGCGAGGTGAGCGGGACGGTCCCGCTCGATCTGGCCGTCATCGACCTGCTCACGGCCGAGCTGCAGAGCGGCGTCGCCCTCGGGATCTATGTCACCTCGTCAGCCGAGCACGAGGAGCTGGCCGAGTTCGGGCAGACGATCGTCGACCGCGGGACCGCGACGATCGGGCAGCTGGCGATCTGGCGGGACGCCTGGTTCGGTCCGACGGCCGCGCCGGTCGTCGCCCCGGCCGACCATAGTCACGAAGCCCCGCCGGCCTAGGGGCCCCAACGACCATCATCGCGTCCGCCTGGTATCGGGAGACAGGATCCGTCGGACCACTCGAGCCGTGACCTGGAGCGAGGCGGCGGCGAGCAGACCGCTCTCCCAACGCCGCGCCGACTCCCGGCTCGCGTACCCGACCCGCGGTCAGCTCACCGGTCCAGGCAAGGGGGCGTCACCCGGGCTCGGTGAAAGCCGGCTCCGGGTCTCATCCGGGTCCGGCGGTTCGGACGAATGGCAACGGCCCACGACACCCCCCGGGGAGCCGTGGGCCGTTCCTGTCGCTCGGTGCCCTGATCGTCAATCGACCAGGGCGCGGATGTGGAGGAGGTTGGTCGTCCCGGACCGCTCGACCACCGGGAGGCTGCCGACCAGCAGCGCGTAGTCGGACGGCTCACCGAGACCGTGCTCGACGACGGCCCGGCCGGCGAGGTCGAACATCTCGTTGGCTTCCAGGTTCAGGGGCAGGACCAGCGTCCGGACCCCCCAGACCAGGTTGAGCCGGGTCGCGATGCTCTCCTGGCTGCAGACGGCCACGATCGGCTGGCTGGTCCGGTACTTGGCCATCCGGCGGGCGGCCGCGCCACCGTAGGTGAAGACCAGGATTACCCTCGCTTCCGTCGACGAGTCGGCCAGCGCCGCCCCGGCCCGCGCGATCGCGTCGGCGAAGTTCAGCGCCTCGTCCGGGTGGCGCGGCAGGGGCATCTGGGACGACTCGCTCCGGATCGGCCCGTCGCGCTCGATCTCCTTGATGATCTTGTCCATCGTCTGGACGGCCTCGAACGGGTACCGCCCGGTCGCCGACTCCGCCGACAGCATGACCGCGTCGGTGCCGTCCCAGACCGCATTGGCGATGTCGCTGGTCTCGGCGCGCGTGGCGACCGGCTGGGTGATCATCGACTCCAGCATCTGGGTCGCCGTGATCACCGGGATCCCGAGCCGGTTGGCGACGGCGATGATCCGCTTCTGGGCGCGGGGGACGCGCTCCGGTGGGAGCTGGACGCCGAGATCGCCCCGGGCGACCATCAGGCCGTCGGCGGCGAAGGCGATCTCCTCGACGTTGTTGAGCGCGTCCTCCCGCTCGATCTTGGCGATGAGCCCGGGCACCTCGCCGTGGAGGGCGGCCGTCTCACGGGCCAGCCGGATATCGCTGGCGTCGTTGACGAACGACAGCCCGAGGAAGTCGACGCCGTGGCTGACCGCGAAGGCGATGTCGGCCCGGTCCTGCTCGGTGACGGCCCCGCCCCGGATCGGTGCACCCGGCAGCGTCACACCCTGGCGACCGTTGAGCATGCCACCGCGGCTGACGATGCAGTGGGCGTGATCGTCGTGAACCTCCTCGACGAGCAGCTCGATCAACCCGTCGGAGATCAGCAGGCGGCTGCCCGGCTGGACGACGCCGAGCAGGTTCGGATAGCCGATCCCGATCTGTTCGCTGGACGTCTCGACCTGCTCGGGGACGATCCGGACCGTCGCTCCGCGAGCCATGCCGACGGCCTCACCGTTGGGGACGCCGCCGGTACGGATCTTCAGCCCCTGGAGGTCGAACAGGATCGGCACCCGGCGACCGAGATCGGCGGAGGCGGCCCGGACGTCGCGGATCTGCTCGGACCAGCTCGTCTCGGTGCCGTGGGAGGCGTTGATCCGGACGACGTCAGCGCCGGCCTCCAGGAGTTGCCGGAGCCGGTCCTGGCCGCTGACGGACGGCCCGAGGGTCGTGACGATCTTGACGCGACGATCTGGATAAGCCCACACCTGTGTCGTTCTCCTGGTTCTTGGTCCTGCCGCGCCAGGGCCGACCGGTCGCGACGACAGGAAGGCGGGACGGGTGGACCGGCTCGTTCTCCGCTGGTCGCTGTGGGAGGGACGCCGAAGGACCCGCCGCGGCCGGTCCCGGTGGATGCTGGTCAACCAGCGCATGGTACCGCGCCGGGCGCGACCGGGACGTCGGGTCGGGTTAACGGCGACAGGCCGCCCGGATGATGGGCGGCCCGTCGCGCTACGCGAGCGTTACCGGGGGGTCACCGACCCCGATGCTGGTGGACCATGGGTCGGCTACTCGTACCGGAGTGCCTGGGCCGGGTGGATGCTGGCGGCCTGCCGGCTCGGCACCCACGTCATCAGCAGCGCGAAGAAGAACGTGATGCCGAGGACGATGAAGACGAGCGGCCAGGGGATCACGATCGACGTGGCGCCGGTCCCGCCGGTGAAGGCCGGGTCCTGGAACAGCTGCCAGGCCGTGATCAACGCCAGGATCGTCCCGGAGATGACGCCCAGCCCGACGACGAAGACCGTCTCGACCATGAAGCTGAGCGAGACCATCGACTTCGCGTAGCCGATCGCCCGCAGGACGCCGATCTGCTGCCGCCGCTCGATCACCGAGCGGAAGGCGATCACGCCGACGGCCGCGATCCCGACGATCAGGCCGAGACCCATGAAGCCCTGGATCAGCGTCAGGAAGCCGGTGAAGAGCCCCTGGCTCTCCTCGAGGATGTCGTCGTAGGAGTCCGCGACGGCGCCGTTGACGAGCAGGGCCGACCCGATCTCCCGCGCGCGCTCCGTGGCCTGGTCAGGGTCGGACAGCTGGACGGTGTAGGTGATCTGGCTGGCGACGTCGGTGAGTTCGCGCCCGGTCGCCTCACCGACGTACATGCCCACGAGCGTGCTGATGTCCTGGCTGAGGACGCCGATGATCGTGACCTCGTGGTTGGCCCCGGTCGTCGGCTCGATCAGGTTGACCCGGATCGGCTGGAAGCCCTGGTCGCTCGTGCCCAGCCCCTCCACCAGGAACGGGTCAGTGCCGCCGAAGCCGCCGTTGACGGCCAGCGTCGAGGTGTCGATCACCGCGACATCGGCCTGGGTCTGCAGCGCCGCCAGGATCGCGGCGTCGTCGGCGTAGCCCGCCGCCCGAGCCTGGAACTCGAGTTCGGCGCCGTCGAGATACCCCGTGCTCAGGCTGTTGAGCGAGACCGTCTGGACGGCCCCCGGCAGTTCGGTCGTCGGGTCGGGGGCGTCGATTTGCTGGGCACCCGCCTGCTGGCTGATCGTGCTGATCATCCCGACGGCGGTGATGTCACTCGTGTCGGCGCCGGCGGCGTTCAGCCCGGCGACGAGGTCCTCGTCCGGGATCTGGTTGGCCTGCTGCACGACGACCTGGATGTCCCAGCCGGCGCCGGCCTTGTCGCTGATGAAGATCCGGCTGAAGTTCTCGTTGATCGTCGAGAAGGCGACCAGCGAGAAGACGATCAGGCTGAACATCGCGATGGTGAGCCCGGTCCGCCCGGGGTTGGCGCCGGGATAGGCGACGGCCAGCCGGACGGCTGGCAGCCGGCTGCCGAACAGCGAACCGACGCGGCTGAAGGCGCGGAGCAACACGTTTAGGTTCTGGGTGATCAGCATCGTCGTCGCGGCAACGGAGAAGACGCCGATCAGGAAGAACATCTCGAAGTCGCCACCGCCGGCGACCTCGCCGAACAGATCGACGGCGTTCCGGGTCGGGATGAACCAGAGCACCAGCAGATACAGACCGACCAGGGAGTTCGCCAGCCGGGTCGACACGCCGAAGTAGCGGGCGAGGTTGCCGACGCCGAACGGGATGAGGCTCATCCCGAAGTAGAACAGGAACGTTCGGGCGACGTCCCCGGTGTATCCCGCGAAGATCATCAGGGCACCGACCGCGATCAGGAGGGCGCTGGTGACGAGCGTCCGCCGCTTGCGCCGGACCTCGGTGACGTCCGGGAGGTCGCGGATGGCGGCGACGACGTTGAGCTGGCTGGCGCGGAAGGAGGCGACGACGATCGCGAGGAAGGTCATGATCACGCCGAGGCAGTACCCGACGATGATGCTGCGCCAGGAGACGTAGGTCGTGATCTCGAAGAAGTCGCCGACGACGCTCTGGAGGAAGGTCCCCAGGAGATAGATGATCGCCGAACCGGCCGCGGCCCCGACGAGCCCGGACAGCAGCGCGTAGCCCGAGCCCTCGGCGATGAACTGCTGGATCAGGTGCGAGCGCTGCTGCCCGACGGCGCGGGCCATGCCCATCTCCGCCCGGCGCTCGGCCGCCAGCATCGAGAAGATCAGGATGATCAGCAGGACGCCGACCGCGATCGAGAACAGGCCGAGGACGAGGAACAGCCCGGTCAGCGACGACGACAGCGTGGCCGACTGCTCGGCCAGGTCCTGCTTGATCGGCTCGATCGCGACCTGTTGTGCCGCGAGGGCGGGCTCGAGGGCCGCGACGACGGCGTCGGACCGGCCGATCCCGGTCTCCACGCCACCGGTGTTCGAGATGGCGATGAACGACAGGACGCCGTCGAGACCCGTGCTGGACTGGAGCCGGTCGAGTGGCATCGCCAGGCCAAAGGTGTTGCCGGCATCGATGACGCCGGACAACGGGCTGTTCACACCGATCCCGCCGACGGTCAGCGTCACGGGCTGGTTGCCGTAGTAGACCGTCAGCGTGTCGCCCGTGGTGGCCTGGATCTCCTCGGCCAGCCCCTCGCTGATGACGACCTGCCCCTCGGGCAGCGCCGCCATGTCGATCGTGCCGCCGTCGACCGACTCCAGCCCGCCGAACTGGGCGGTCCGGGCCGGATCGAAGCCGACGATACTGCTGAGCGGGGTCGAGAGCTGGTTCCGGTCGTTGATCGTCGGGACGGGGATGTACAGCCCCGGCATGACCCCATCGATGTCTGGATTGCCGGCGGCGGCGGCGTCGACCAGCGGCAGGACCCCGTCAGGGAGCGTGGCCGTCGGGTCGTCGTTGGCGCGGCCGGTCTCACCGCTCGCCGGGTAGATCAGTTCGTCCACCTGCCCGAGCACGCCATAGACCTGCCGGTTGAGCGACCGGTCGATGGTGTCGCCCATCCCGAGGGCGGCCGTCGAAATCAGGGTAGAGAGCATCAGGCCGACGACGATCAGCGTCGTCTGGGCCTTGCGCCGGGGGATATTCCGCATGCCCATCTTGAAGACGACGGGGTGCCGGATCGCGACGTAGACGGTGTAGGACAGGCAGATGGCCAGCAGCACGATGAACGTCACCATGATGCTGTCCATCGAGATGCCGAAGATCTCTCTCACGCTGGACCGACCCTTCCGGTGGAGCGGGCGGCGCTCCGCGGTTCGGAGTCGCGCCGTGGTATGGGGTGTCTGGAGTGTTCAGGGGATGGGCAACTCAGGACTGGCCGTAGAGCTCCCGCGTCAGTTGGGCCGTCCGGCTCGGCATCTGGACGCCGTCCTCGGTGCCATGGGTGAGACCGAGGCCGTCCAGGCCGAACTCGCCCGACGGTCGCTCCTCGCCGACGACCTCGCCGTCCCGCATCCGGACGATCCGGTCGCACCCGGCGCCGACGCCGGGGTCATGGGTGACGATGACCAGCGTGAGGCCGTGGTCCCGGTTGAGGTCGCGCATCAGGTTCAGGATGTCGGTCGCGTTGGTCGAATCCAGCGCCCCGGTCGGCTCGTCCCCCCAGACGATCGCCGGGTTGTTGACGAGCGCCCGGGCGATGGTGACGCGCTGGCGCTGCCCGCCGGACAACTCGGCCGGCCGGTGACCCGCCCAGCGCTCGAGGCCGACCGTCTTGAGCGCCTCACGGGAGCGGTCGCGGGCCTCGCGCGACTTGACACCGCTGACGAGCAGCGGCAGCTCGACGTTCTCGACGGCGCTGAGGACCGGCAGGAGGTTGTAGACCTGGAAGATGAAGCCCATCCGGCGGGCGCGCGACTCGGTCCGCTGCTTGTCCGACAGGGTGGCCAGGTCGACGCCCTCCAGCCAGACCTGGCCCTCGGTGATGTCGTCCAGCCCGGACAGGCAGTTGAGCAGGGTGGTCTTTCCGCAACCAGACGGCCCCATGACGGCGACCATCTCGCCGCGGGCGACGGAGAAGTCGACGCCCTTGAGGGCCTGGAGCGTGGAGGTGCCGGTCCGGTATTCCTTGACGACGCCCGTCGCCCGGACCATGTACTCCGGCTGATCCGGCGCGGCCGCCGGCGAACCCGTCTGGCCGTTGCGATCGATCGTCAGATGATTCTGCACGCGTTCCTCCTCATGCCCGGCCCGCTGACCGGCAGCTTCCCAGCCCCGGCTGCCCGGCGCCCGATGTATCGTTGTTCCCACTGACTCTCTGGGTAGGCCGCGTCGTCCCTCTTACCCGCCTGGAACGATCCAACCGACCGCCCCATCACAGGAAACGCCCTGACGTGGCGTCAGGGTCCAGCTCCCGGTACAGTCCTGACGATAGGGATCGCGTGCGACCACGCTATCGCGAAAACGTGTCCAACCTGTGACGGGGTTGCCGGGTCAGATGTGACGTCGCGGTCGTATCGCATACCCTACCCGGGATAGCGGGCGCCGTCTGACCTATCGCCCCGACACACTTGCCGTCGATGACCCGCCCGGAGACGATGAACGTGGACCTGCTGAACGGCGTCTGGACGTACATCACCGACAACCCGGACCGGTTCTGGCAGGCCGTGGGCACCCATCTGCAGCTATCGGGCACCGCCCTGCTGCTGGCGATGGCGATCTTCCTGCCCATCGGGGTGCTGGTGAACCGGACCCGGTTCGTGGGCTCGAGCGTCCTCGGGGTCATCTCGGCGGCGCGGGTCGTCCCGAGCCTGGCGATCATCTTCCTCGGGTACTCCATCGTGGGGACCGGCTACCAGACGGCGCTGATCGCCCTCTTCGTCCTGGCCGGCCCGCCGCTGGTCATCAACATGGACGCCGGCCTGCGGAGCGTGCCGGCCTCAGTCCGGGAGAACGCCGCGGGGCTCGGGATGAACCCGCTGCAGATCTTCCTCAAGGTCGAGATCCCCCTGGCGCTGCCGGTCATCGTCGGCGGGGTGCGGTCGGCCGCGATCGAGGTCATCGCGTCGGCGGCGGTGGCGGCGTTCATCGGGGTCCGGACCCTCGGCCTGTTCCTGACGAGCGGCATCTCCACCGGCAACGATGTCGAGCTGCTGACGGGCGCGATCCCGATCGCCATCCTGGCCCTCTCGGTCGAGGCGATCCTGGCGGCGGTGCAGCGCGGGGTCTCCCCTCCCCTCGCGACGCGCTGATCGTCGTCCTGGCCGGGGCATGGGTCCGGACGCGACGGCGGAAAATCGGTTGCAATCCCGAAATGATCGGTTGGGGAATCGGTCTTGCGTAACGGCATCGGCCTGCGATGGCCCGCCATCGCTCTGTCTGGATGCACTCCGGGCGGGATCCACCGTGGATCGCCGATCACTCAACGGCTGAAAGGACTGCGCATCATGTCGCACAAGCACAACGTGTCCCGTCGGACGATCCTCAAGGGAGCGGCCGCCGTTCCCGTCGCCGGTCTCGGTCTGGCGGCTCTCGCCGGCCCGGCCGGCGCGCAGGGCGAGCCGGTCCGGATCGGCTCCAAGGACTTCCCCGAACAGTTCACTCTGAGCAACATGTTCGGCCAGGTCCTCGAGAACGCCGGGATCGCGGTGAACCTCGACAACATCAACCTCGGCGGCACGGGCATCGCTCACACCGCCCTGGTCGAGGGTGAGATCGACCTCTACGCCGAGTACACCGGCACGGCCTACACCTTCGAGGGCATCCTCGGTCAGCCGTACCCGCCCGAGGGTGGCATCCCCGAGACAGCCGGCACCCCTGCCGCGACGCCCGCCGCTACCCCGGTCGCCGGTGACGCCGCGTCCGCCTTCACTGCTGCCGACATGTTCGTCTACGACGCCGTCGTGGCCGGGTACGCCGAGCTCGGCCTCGTCGCTCTCCACCAGACGCCGTTCAACGACACCCAGGCGATCGCCGTGACCCGCGCCTTCTCCGAGGAGAACGGCATCACGACCATGTCGCAGCTCGGCGAGTGGGGTCTCGACAACGACATCACGATCTCGGCGCCGGTCGACTTCGAGAGCGAGTCGCGTGGCGATGGCCTCGTCGCCATCCGCGCCACCTATGGCGCCGGGTACGAGGACGCGACCATCAACGGCGTCGACCCCGGCATCAAGTACGACGCCATCGTCGCCGGCGATGCCAACGTCGTCGTCGCCTTCGGGACCGACGCCGAGATCCTCCAGTACGACCTGGTCGTCCTCCAGGACGACCTCGGCCTGTTCCCCCCGGGCCACGCCGTCCCGGTCGTGCGCCAGGAAGTCATCGACGCCTACCCGAACATCCCCGACCTGCTCAACCCGGTCGTCGACATGCTGACCAACGACGTGATGGTCAGCCTGAACGCGCAGGTCGTTACCGATGGTGGCGAACCGGCCGACGTGGCGCGGCAGTTCCTGATCGACTCCGGTATCATCACCGGATAGCATCCCTCGTCTTCCCGATCGGACCGGAGGCGGCGATCGACGCCGCCTCCGGTCGTTTTCGGCGCAGGCTACCTCACGGCAGGACATGTCCGGAGGACCCCATGACGCCAACGCGCGACCACGCCCCCCACCCGACCAACCGGAACGGCACCGGCGCCGATGACCGTCGCAATGGTGGCCGGATCACCTATGACGCCATTGCCAAGAGTTACTCCAAGGGCCAGGCAGCCGCGGTCCACGACATCTCCCTGACGATCGAACCCGGTGAACTGGTCGTCATCCTCGGTCCTTCGGGCTGCGGCAAGACCACGCTGCTCAAGCTCACCAACCGGCTCTACGAGCCCACCTCCGGCACCATCAGCCTCGACGGGGACGATATCCTGTCGTTGCCCGTCACCCAGTTGCGGCGTCGTATGGGATATGTCATTCAGCAGACCGGCCTCTTCCCGCACTACCGCATCGCCGACAACGTCGCCGTCGTCCCCAAGCTGCTCGGCTGGGACAAGAAGCGGATCGACCACCGGGTCGATGAGCTGCTCGACCTCGTCGGGCTGCCGCCGGACACCTACCGGCGGCGCTACCCGGCCCAGCTGTCCGGCGGCCAGCAGCAGCGCGTTGGCCTCGCCCGCGCGCTGGCCGGTGAGCCGCGAACGCTCCTCATGGATGAGCCGTTCGGCGCGCTCGACGCGATCACCCGGAGCCGGCTGCAGGACGAGCTCCGCCGGATCCACCGCCAGTTCGGACAGACCATCGTCTTCGTCACCCATGACATCGAGGAGGCCCTGCGCCTGGCCGACCGGATCATCGTCATGAACGACGGTGGGGTCGTCCAGTACGACACGCCCCTCGCGATCGTCACCCGGCCCGCCGACGCGTTCGTCGCCGAGCTGGTCGGCTCCGAGAACGTCCTGCGTCGACTCGAACTCCAGCCGATCGACGCCGCGATCCGGCCGCTCGACGGGTCCGTCCCGCCGGCCCGGGCCGAGGAGCCATCGATCCCGGCTTCCGCCCCGGCGCGAGTAGCCCTGAGCCTGCTGCTGGACTCGGCCGGCGAGCGACTGATCGTCGTCAACGATGACGCCCACCCGGTCGGCTGGGTGGACCTCGACGGTATCCACGAGATCAGTCGACCGACGCCCGAGGTCGCCGCGATGCGGCCAGCGCTGAGCGAGGCACTCCGGTGAACGGCCTGTCCCTCGATTACCTGCGCGACAACCCCGGCTACGTGCTGCAGCTGACCTGGGACCACCTCCAGCTGAGCCTGCTGGCCATCCTGCTCGGGATCGTCGTCGCGGTGCCGCTCGGCGTGGCCGGGGCCCGGTACCCCGGGCTGGGGTTGCCGATCATCGGCATCCTCGGTGCCGTCTACACGATCCCGAGCATCGCGTTCCTCGCCTTCCTCATCCCCATCCTCGGGCTGGGCCGGGACAACGCCCTCGTCGTCCTCGCGGCCTATTCGCTGTCGTTCCTCGTGCGGAACATCATCACCGGGCTGCGCGGCGTCGACGCCGGGGTGATCGAGGCAGCCCGGGGGATGGGCCTGTCGCCCATCCAGGTCTTCCGGCAGGTGACGTTCCCACTGGCGCTACCCGTCATGGTCGCCGGGCTCCGGACGGCCGTCGTCGTCACGATCAGCACCGCGACTGTGGCCGGCTGGATCGGGGCCGGCGGGCTCGGTCGCCTGCTGTTCGATGGCGTCCGGCTCCGGCGACCGGGCATGATCCTGGCCGGGGCGATCGCGATCACGCTCCTGGCCGTCCTCGTCGACCTAGGCATCCGCTGGCTGGCCCGGTACCTCGCCGCGAACCGGGCCGCCCGGGCCGCCGTGCAGTCGTCCTGACGAGTGCCCACTGCCAGACCTGACCCGATGGGACCGTCAACCAGGCGGTATCATCGCCGCCTGCCCGTCGACGCGCCGGCTCCGCCTCTCCCATGGATGACAGCCCAGCCATGACCTCTCTTCAACGACGTGATCCGAAGGGTTCCAGTACCGGCCGCGCGGGACGATGGCTGACACTGGCGACGCTGATGGCGATGGTCGCCAGTCTCATCGGGACGCTCCCGGGACCACGCGCCGTTGGCGCCGCGGGTGATTCTCACCCCGCCGAGACCTTTCGGACCGCCCCCATCAGCGCCCAGTCCGACCCCGCCCCCGAAGCGACGCAGCTGCTGACACTTGGGCAACTCGGGTACCCCGACCAGACCATCCGGGGCAGCCGGTCGACGATCCCGGTCGAACTGGTCCTGCGTCCCGGCCAGACACTCCTGGCCAGCAGCACGTTCACCATCAACTACGATCTCTCGCCCGCCATCGACCCTGACGTCTCGTCGATCACCGTGAGCGTCAACGGAGCCGTCCGGACCACCTCGCCCCTGGAAGCCACCGGGGACGGTTTCCAGACCGTGGTGGTGCCACTGCAGCCGACCGACCGCCTGCCCGACAGCGCCAGCATCCGGATGACGATAGAGGTCGTCCTCGCCCAGTCTGGCGTGGCCTGTCCGCCCGCGGTCGACCCGCAGCGATGGCTGATCATCCGGTCCGACTCAGTCGCGGCGCTGGGACTGACCAATGTCGATCAGAGCGTCGGGTTGAGCGACCTGGCGAGCCTGTTCAGCCCGACCACGCCCGATCCGATCAGCCGGGCGGGCGAGCCCCAGGCGGTCCCGATCACGATCGTCGTCGGACAGGGCGCCGCGGCCGAGGAGTTCCAGGCGGCCGGCTACGTCGCGACGGCCATCGGCCGCTGGGCCGCGGAGCGCAACATCGAGCCCTCCATCCTGTTCTCCGACCAGATCCCGCCGGACCAGCCGACGATCGTCGTCGCGGCCGGAATCCGCTTCGCCTCGAGCCTCGCGTGGGGCGACGTCAACTGGGATGGCGCGAACTACGTCGCGCCGACCGGTTTCATCGCGGCGAACCGGGGGATCCTCGCCCTGCAGCGGACGGCGGTCCCCCGGTTACTGGTGTCGAGCGCCACCCCGGCCGGCGTGCTCGACGCGGCCTCGGCGCTGGTCGAGCCGGGCCGGGCAGCGGCTCTGACAGGTTCCTACGCCATCCTGACCGGCCGCGACGCCGCGATCCCGGAGCTGCGACAGCCGACCTGGGACGACGACACGGCGACGTTCCAGGGACTTGGCGCGGTCGATCAGGTGCTGACCGGCACCGGCTCGCAGGCGGTCGGGATGACGTTCAACCGGCCGGCCGGCTGGGTCATCGCCGAAGGGGCCCGGCTCATCGCCGAAGTCGCGGTCTCCGGCAACGTCTCCGCCGACGCGTCGGTGGTGATGACCCTGAACGGGACGGTGATCGGCTCGGTCCCGATCGCCCCGGGGGGCGAGGGCAGCCTCGTCTCTGGCAATGTCGCCTCCACGCAGACGGTGCGGACGGCCGAGTTGCCGATCCCGCCGAACGTGCTCAACGTCCTCTCCACTGACCAGTCTCACCGCCAGCTCCGACTGGACGTCGTGGCCAACCTCGGAGCGGGCGCCACCTGCTCCGGGCTCACGCCACCCTCCGTGACGCTCCTGGCGAGCTCCCGCTGGGTGCTGCCCCACAGCACCCCCGCGTCGCTCGACCTGGCCCGGTTCCCGGCCCCGCTGGGCGGTGACCCGCGCTCCGGCGTGGCGCCGCTGATGGTCGTCATCCCGGACTGGCCGACGACGGGCGAACTGCAGGCAGCCATGCGCGTCATCGCCTCGGTCGCCCGCTGGTCGGCTGGCGATCACCGGCTCCTGCCCCGGCTGATCCCGATCGGACGACTCAACCTTGCGGACCGGGATTCGGCCAATCTGGTGGTGATCGGGACGGTGGCGCGCAATCCTCTCGCCGGCGAGCTCGTCGGGCGCAACACCCTCGTCTTCGGCCCGCCACCGACGACGTCCAGCACCTCGAACTACGCGCAGGTCAGCGGCGAGATCGCGCTGCTCCCGTCCCCCTGGAAATCCGGCGGGGCCGTGTTGCTTGTGACAGCCGACTTCGAGGCCGGCGTCCCGCTGGCCGCGGCGACGTTCGCCTCGAACGATCAGCTCGCCGCGGTCTCCGGCGGCATCGTCTCGGTCGGCGGCTCGACGCCTCCCCAGATCCTGGCCTCCGGCAAACCGATGGTCATCCGGCAGTCGGGGCTGGTCGACCGGTTCGGTTGGGATCGCTGGGCGACGGCCCTGGCGCTCGCGGCCCTCGTCCTCCTGCTGGTGGCGGCCGGTCCGCTCGCCAGGAGCCGACTACGGTCACGGTCCCGTGGACCCGCAGTCGCTACGGATGCGCGCGTTGACTCCCCATCGGGCCACCAGGGCCCCTGATTCCCGGAACCGGCTGGGTCCTGCCTGGCTGGCATGCTACCCGACGGCGGGTAG
>CADCWK010000005.1 GCA_902806375.1 uncultured Thermomicrobiales bacterium | reverse complement strand
GGTAACCGATGATGCCGTAGTCCTCAATGGGCAGGTAGCGCCCATCGCTGGCCGCCACGCCGGCCGCCTGTGCTGTCCGCTGCCTGACCATTGGCTCTCCCGTCGTGCGCTTTCGACCACCACGATCATGCCGACCGGACACGCACGCCGGTCGCCAAAGGGCAGGGCGGCCGACTGATCCGGACTCGGGGACGACCCTAACGGGTCAGACGCCCTCGATCATCGAGAACGGCATGTCGGCGAGTTCGTCCCACAGGTCCGCCGGGATCGGTTGCCTCGCCAGGTCGATCGTCTCCTGGACTCTCCCGGGCCGGCTCATCCCGACGATCGTCGACGACACCCGGGGGTCGCGGAGCGAAAACTGGAGGGCCACCGCCGCGAGCGGGACGCCGTGTCGCGCGGCCAGGGACTCGTAGGCGGTGGCGGACTCGATCGTCTGCGCCGGTGCGTCCTGATACATGAAGCGCGGGTAGCGGGCTGGCCCCTTGGCGAGGATCCCGCTGCCGTACGGTGCCGCGTTGCAGACCGCCATCCCCCGGGCGACAGCGGCATCGATGAGCGCTCCTCCGGACCGGTTGAGGAGGTTGTAGCGGTTGTGGGTGATCATGACGTCGAATACGCCGAGATCGAGGTACCGGTGCATCGTGGCGATCTCGCCACCGGCGATGCCGACGGTGCCGATGACCCCGGCGTCGCGCAACTCGACGAGCACATCGACCGCCCCGCCGGGCCGCAGGAGCTCGCGGTCGTCGTGATACTCGGGGTCGTGCAGGTAGACGAGCGGGAGATGATCCATCCCCAGGAGCCGCTGGCTACGCTCGACCGATCGGCGGCACTGGTCGCCGGAATAGTCGCGCGTCGTGGCGTCCGGGTCGACCTTGGTCGCGACGAGGAAATCGTCCGGGACACCGCCGCTGGCGCGGAGCGCCATACCGACGCGACGCTCACTGGTCCCGTCGCCGTAGCCCGCCGCCGTATCGAGGAAGCGGATCGGGCTCGCAAGGACGGCCTCGACGGTGGCGACCGCCCGCGATTCGCCGGGAACCGAATCGAACACGCCCTCCATATCGCCGAGCGGGGCGGCTCCCATGCAGATGGCGGTGACGTCGAGTCCGGTCGTTCCCAGTGGTCGACGGGCGAACGGGTCGGACAGGGGGCCACTCTCAGATTCGGTCATGGTCGTCCACGTTCTCCTTGTCGGCCACACGGTCTGCGACGGATCCGTGGGTGGGGCAAACGACGATCAGGGGCCGCTGCCGGCTCAAAGGGCGTCGTCCGCGAGGACGTCCGTCCGGGCGGCCATCAGGACATCGTTCCGGTGCAGGTTCCGGATGATGTGCGTCCACCAGGACACCGTCACGCCCTTCCACTCGGTCTGGATGACCGGGTGGTGATCCTGCTCGGTGGCGATCTCACCGACCCGGTTGGTCAGCCGCATCGCCGCCTCCCAGCCCCTGACGGGGAAGTAGCGGACGAGGCGCGGCACCCCGTCGACGTGGACGAGCTCCCAGTCCGGCACCATCAGCAGCATCTCGTCCAGTTCCTCGCCGAGAAGCGGCTCGGCGTCCCGGCGACAGGCTACGCAACGTTCGCGGCGCAGATCCTCGACCCTCGTCATCGCACGTCCTCTCCTGGGGAAGCAGTCATCCCGGCGCTCGGGCTGCGCCCGTCTCGTCCACGGCAGCGTTCGTGCCGAGCGCTCACCGTCACACGAGCGGCGGAGTCGCCAGTTGCAGATAGCGGTCCACGCTCGCCCGGTTCCGGGGATCGTCGACCAGGCCGAGCAGCTCGAGCAGCCGGTCCGCGTCGGCCCCGGCCCGGGCATGCTCCACGGCGAAGGTATACCGCAGGGTCTGCGGGGTGATGCCCCTGGCCAGCCCGGCTCGCTTGCGGACTCGGTCGACCATCGCATTGACGGCGGGTGGACCGACCGCGAACAGCATCTCGACCGGGTCGGCGGCGGCGAGGTAGGCGTCGAGCCGGCGCAGGAACTGGTCGTCCGCGGCCAGCCGTCGCTCGCGGCCCCGCTTCGCCGTCGTCTCGAAGCCGACGAAGACGACCGGGTGAGCCTCGTCGGAGCGGTCGATATGCGAGGGACGCAGATCGAGCAGCTCACGACGGGTCAGGCCCAACCGGAGCATGAGGTGGACCGCTGGCGCCGACCAGGGCTCGTCGGCGTCGGCGGCGTCCATCAGCTGGAGTTGCTCACTGGGAAACAGGGGGACCGGCAAGCGGAGGGTGATCTGGTGCGGGAAGAAGCCTTCGGTCGGGTCGATCTTCAGCACCCGCGCGTCGTCGATGAGGAACCGAAAGAACCGCCGGATGGTGGTCAGCCGGCGCTTCCGGGTCGACCGGGTCTCCGCCTCGCCCAGATACCTCGCGACATCGGCCCGGTCGACCCTGTCGAGCGGTTTGGGGCCGATCATGGTCTCGAGGGTCTGGAGATCGTAGCCGTACGACTCGATGGTGTTCTTCGGTCGTCGAGCCTGCTCGAGCTCCCGGCGGTACCAGGTCCGGGCCAGCGTCAGGGACGACGTCGGATCGAGGGGCGGCAGCCCGCCAAGCAGGGGCGTCTCTTCCCCGTGTGGCATCGGATCGATCAGGGGTAGCTGCCCGGGCCGGAGACGATGCGCGTCGGCCTCGATCGCGCTCATGGCCCGGCTGGCGGACGGTGGCGCGGCACGCTCGTTGTCCGTGACGGCGTCTCGCCCGCGGGTCGTCCGGCGTGGCGGGGCGGGGCGGGACGATGCGTCTCGCTGGCGCCCGGAGGTCCGGCGCTCGCCGGTGACCGCCCCCTCGGTCGGGATCGCGTCCAGCTCGCGCTGCTCCATCGGTCTCCCCCGTTCGCTCGTCACTGTCTCGCGACCTGGAAGTCGGTGATCGCCCGTCGGATCGCCGAGATCGTCGGCGTATCCGCCTTCACGACCGGAACCGACAGGGCCCGCGCCGCGGCGAAGACCTGGTCGGAGGTGCTATGGGCGATCTGGCGCCAGACCACGACGGCCAGGTCCGAACCGTCGATGGTCTCACGGGCGTGCCGCCCCTGACGGTTGCCCTCCCAGGCGGATGGGAACTCGCGGACGTCGGCCAGATCCAACTCGTCCAGCTCCCGCCGGGCCATACGGCGGAGCGGTGGGTGGCCACCGGCGATCACGACCACCAACCGTGCGGGCGAGGGGCCGGCGGGCCGGGGCCCGTTCCGCCGGCGACGCGAGTCCACCGAGCGGAGTTTTCGATCGGCTTCCAGCAGGTAGGCGAGTTCCGGCTGGCGGAGCAGGTGGAGCAGGCGCTCTGCGTCCCGGACCGCCTGTAGCTCGCCGCGTGCCGCCATGGACCGGCCAAACGCGAGGGTCCGTCCCGGAACGGTGTCCGGCAGACCGGTCTCGGGCGGGGCGAGGGCCTCCTGTTCGAGGAGATCGATCTGCGCCTCCGGACCGGCCAGCGCCGCGTCCAGGCGTGCTCGCCGCGCGGACGCCTGCACGAGCGACCAGCCCGGCTCACCCGCCATGGTCGCGGCGGCGAGCAGGTCGAGGGCCGCGCCGGGGGCAGCCTCGTCCGTCGGTGGCACGCTGTCGAACCGGCGGGCCAGCCACCGGGTCCGCTCCAGCACGGACAATCGACCATCGCAGAAGCGGAGGACGGCGTCGATGACGGGCAACGGAGCCGGATCGGGGAGCAGCAAGTCGAGGAGTTCCCGGCCCTCGACACCGATCGGTCCCGCAAGCGCCGCCTCTTCGAGCCACTGCCGGGCGGCGATCGGCTCGTCCCGCTCGAAGAGACGCAGTGCGGTCCGCACATCGTTCTCCCGGCTCATCGTCGGTCCGGGGTTCTCCCCTGGACCGGGCACGGACGGAGGAGCGGTCTGGGGGAGAACCGGCGACACGCTCACGGGCGGCTGGCTGTCAGCGTCACCGGTCGCCGCTGACGCTCGGCCCGATCCGGCCGCCACCCCGTCCCCGGCGGGCACGTCTTGAGGCTCGGGGAGGAACGTCCGCTGATCAGTGGAGACGACGTGGTCCTCAGCCGGTCCGGCGGCCGGACGAACAGTGCGCGGTGCCGCCTCCGGCGAAGACTCTTCGGGTGCAAGGGTCACCGGCAACGGGGCGGTGATGACCGATTTCAGAGTGCCGGGAGGGGTGGCCGACTGCTCGGGATCCGCCGGAGGCGTCACCGGGACTGGGGTGACGAGTGCCCGGAACCCGGTCCGCCAGCGATCGAGAATCGACACGGCGCCTCCTGCCAGTGCGTCGGAAAGACATATCCCTTCTGAATGATACGCCATCAGCTAACCATAATGTGCAGACGGCCTGTCAGATCCGGCCGTCCCATTGGCCGGCGATGGTCCAGAGAAAGCGGCAAGGGGACTCTGCATCGGTGCCGAACCGGTGAGGCACGCCCCCGCCGACCGTCACCGAGTCGCCCTCCGCTAGTTCATGCCTGGCGAAGCCACCTTCCAGGGTCAGGCGTCCCGAGAGGATCACGAGCGATACCGGATCGCCATGGGTGCGATACAGGGACGGCGGCTGGACGCCCCGGGGGATCGACACCTCGATCGTCGGGGAGGGATCCGCCGCCGTGCCCATGACCAGCGACCACGTCGTGCCATTCTCCATCTGCATGACCAGCCGGTCGCCCGCCCGGACGATGATCACGCCGGGACTCGGTCGATCCTCTCGGTTGACCGTCGTAGGCGTATCGACCGGGGGCAAATCTCCGGGCGGATGGGTTGCCCGGCCAGCCGGAACGTCCCTGGACGGCGACGCGTCCTGGGCGGGTGAGTCCGGCGCGCGTTGAATCCCCGCACGCCCGTGAGCACCCCTCAGTCCGACGCGTCTCCGGGGGTGGGTCGGCCTGGCGATCGTCCCATCCCGGACTGGTCGCGCCGAGCCTCGTTGGGCGGCCGCCGGATCCCTTTCGGCGCCCGGGACTGCCGCCGGGTCGTCATGCAATGTCGGACGAGGGGCTGGCGCCGGCGAGCCCGTAGCGTCTTCCGGCATCGTGGCTCCGGGGGAGGGGACCGAGGAGGTCTCGCCGGCCACGTCGGCGTCGGTTGGCGACGTGGTGGGCAACTCCACGGGTCGGCGCCCGGGTGGAAACAGCTCCTGCGCCGGCAAGCCAAGGGCATCGCTCACGGCGAACAGGCTGGATACGGTGGGGACGATCTTGCCCGTCTCGACGGCGCTCAACAGGCTCGCACTGACACCGGCTTCGCCGGCCAGCTTCCGGAGACTCCAGCCCCGCTCGGCCCGTCTGGCCTTGATCGCCAGACCGATCTCATCGATCTCTCCGCGGCCCGGCCGGGCCACCGCATCGGCCCCGGACTGGACTCCCTCGTTCACCATGACGAACTCCTAATGGCTCGAGACACCCCGTAACGCGTACCAACCGTTGGATCCGGCCATTCAGGGGACTGTACCGTATCCGGGACGATACGGGGAGCGATGTGGGACTGCGCCAGCCCTCCCGTGCGGCTTGAAGGACAGACGGCCGTCCGGATCGCCATGTCTGAACACGTCCGTGCACGATTAGAGACACCCGAAAGCCCTGTCAGTGGCTCGCGTTGGTCCCTATGCGGGTATCGCGATTGTGCTATCTTGCGGGCTGTCCGGGGCCCGGCATGGATGGCCCGGCCCGCACGAGGTCGCATCTGCCGCCCGAGTCGCGCGAGAAGTCGCCCAGCGGGCGCGAATCGATGGACTTCTCGCTACGAGAATCGAGGTCTGACCATGGGAGAACTGGTCGCCGCCCAGCCGGTCATCCGGCTGGACTCCCAGGTCTCGCTGCCCGTGGACTTCATCTCGACGCTGTCGCTCCTGTACCGGGCGGTGCCTGGCGCCGGGCTCGACCCGTGGCTCGTCAATGCCCGGCGGACCTTGCCCGATGAGACCCGATACGATCTCGATATCCTCGAGGGGTTCTCCGGGCGGTTGCTCTACTACCTGGAGGAGCCGGTCACGCGCTTCGACCCGCTGGCCCCCGCCAACCGGGAAGCGACCTTCGCGGACATCATCGACTTCATGATCGATCTCACGCCGGACGACTATCTGGCCATGGCGGTCCGGGGCGTCCAGCGTGTCCGGGAGGACGAGGGGCTGGATCCGACGCCGCCCGTCCTGCCCGACGACCCGGAAACCCGCGACCTCGTCTGGCGTGGGTTCCTCGAGCCGGCCCTCACGACGGCGACTCCGGACGAGATCATCCCCCTGCTGGAAGACCCCGCGCAGCTGCGCCTCCGCACCATCAACCTCTTCCGGACGGTCTGGCAGACGGTCTACCGGGACGAGTTCCTGCGGCAGGCGGATGCGCTGCACGCCGCCGCCGAACAGGCATCCACCATCCTGCACCGCGGGTTCGGGCGTGCGTTCGGCGACCTCACCGGTGCCCGCCTCCCATCGACACTGGCCGCCCGGCTGCACGATATCAGCGACATCACGTTCCACCCATCGGTCCACCTCGGGTCGTACATCAGCTTCATCCTGAGCCCGCCCCGCGGGATCATCTTCTTCAACGCGCACGGATTCATGGAGCGACAGCGGACCGCCTGGCGCGGCGGACACCCGGAAGGAACCCTCGGTCCCCTGACCGATCCCGCTGGTCCACGTGCCGCGGCCCTCGGTGTGGCGATATCGGAGCGCGCGACCCTGCGGGAGACCGGGGACTCTGGATTCCCGACTCCGGACCGAGCGGGCGCCCGTCTCACCGGGGTCGGCTTCCGGGACGATCCCGGCGAGGGAGTGGAGGGCGACGGTGACGACGGCGAGGACACTGATGTCCTGATCGAGTGCGCCCGGGCGCTGGGCGATCCGACCCGGTTCCGGATCCTTGAGATGCTGTCCGGCGGGGAGCACTATGCCCAGGAGATCGTCAGCCACCTGGGTATCGCGCAGTCCGCCGTATCCCGGCACCTGAGCCTGCTGGAACGATCGGGGCTCGTCTCCGTCCGTCCCCAGCGAGGGATGAAGTACTACTCGGTCAGCGAGGCCGATGTCCGGCGATTCGCCCGGGCGATCACACGTCGCCTGCTGCCGACGGAGCGATGACGATGCCGATCGAATCTGACCCGCCGCACGGGTCCGCCATGACCGATCGCCCCCTCTCCGAGCCGCGGCAGGAGGGGACCGCGCCCTTCGACCGGCTGGTCGAGATCGTCCGGGGCCGACGGCGGATCGTCGCGTTGACGGGGGCCGGGATCAGCACCGAGTCGGGCATCCCGGACTACCGCGGTCCCCAGGGTGTCTGGACGACCGGCAAGCTGCCGCGCCTGGACGACTTCGCGACCAACCCGGAGACTCGTCGCGCGTACTGGGCGGGCTGGCGCGATCGCTATCCGGAACTTGTAGCGATTCAGCCCAACGAGGGTCACCGGGCGCTGGTGCGGCTGGAACGGGCCGGGTTGCTCACGGCGGTCATCACCCAGAACATCGACGGTCTGCACATCGCGGCGGGCCATGAGCCCGAGCGGGTGATGGAGCTGCACGGGTCACGGCGCTGGTTCCGCTGTCTGGCCAACGGTCACATGTGGCCGGCCGGGGAGATCCTCGAGTCGGTGCGCGCCGGCGAGACGGAACCGGCCTGTGCCATCTGCGGCAGTCCGCTCCGGAGCGGGACCGTCCTGTTCGGCGAGGCGCTCCCGCCGGACACCCTCAGGCGGGCGACCGTCGCCGCGCGGGACAGCGATCTGATGCTCGTCATCGGCAGCTCGCTGGTGGTGAACCCCGCTGCCCGCCTCCCGGGGCTGGCGCGGACCGCTGGGGCGGCGACCGCCATCGTCAACCGGGAGCCCACGGGGCTCGACGACACCTTCGACGTCGTCGTCCATGGCGAGGCCGGTCCGACGCTGTCCCGCCTGGTCGCGTCGCTCGGCCTTTCCTGATCCAGGTTGGCTCCGGCGGGCAGTCAGTCCGTGGCCGCCGGCCAGAACGCCGCGCGGGCTGGAGCGGGGAGGCGGCCACGCGCATGCTCGACGCGGGAGCCGTGCAGGCAGGGAGCACCGGGGGACACGGGCCGGGCTGGGTATCTGGCCTTGCTGCCCGATGCTCTCTGTCGATCGCGATACACTGAGGGCCATCGTCCGGTGTCGTGCTCGTGGCGCCCGTCGCCCCTGACACGCCGGGCCGTGCGCCCTCACCCGAACTCCTCGGCGCGATCCCTCCTCCCCAGGCAAACGCCGTCCCGACCCACCAGCCCAAGGAGCCATCGCGCCGCCATGACCGCCATCTCCGCAGATCGGCCTACCGGAACCCGACCCCTGGTCCGCCGGTTCTTCGGGTACTACCGGCCCTATCGGCACCTCTTCGCGCTGGACTTCACCTGCGCCGTCGTCTCCGGGCTGCTCGAACTGGGCTTCCCGCTCGCGGTCGGGCTGTTCCTCGACGACCTGCTGCCCGGCGGCGACTGGCCGCTGATCGTCGGGGCAGCCCTCGCGCTGCTCGGCGTCTACCTGTTCAACACCGGGCTGATGGTCGTGGTGACGTACTGGGGTCACGTCCTTGGGATCAACATCGAGACCGACATGCGGCGCAAGGCCTTCGACCACCTGCAGAAGCTGTCGTTCGGCTTCTACGACAACCAGAAGACCGGGCATCTCGTCGCGCGGGTGACCAAGGACCTCGAGGAAGTAGGGGAGGTCGCCCATCACGGACCAGAGGACGCCTTCATCGCGATCATGACGTTCGTCGGCGCCTTCGCCCTCATGTTCTGGGTCAACCCGAGCCTCGCGCTGATCACCGCCATCATCGTCCCGATCACCGTCTGGGTCACGAGCCGCTACGGCGGCCAGATGACGCAGACCTGGAAGCAGTTGTTCGCCCGCGTCGGCTCGTTCAACGCCCGGATCGAGGAGAACGTCGGCGGGATGCGGGTCGTCCAGGCCTTCGCCAACGAGCAGTACGAGCGCGACCTGTTCGCCAAAGACAACGACGGCTACCGCAGGACGAAGAAGCAAGCCTATCTCGTCATGACCAAGACCATGTCCCTGAGTTACCTCAGCATGCGGGTGACCCAGTTGGTCGTCATGGTCGCGGGTACGTACTTCGTCATCGAGGGCCAGCTGTCCAACGGCGGCTTCGTGACGTTCCTGTTGCTCGTCGGGGTCTTCTTCCGGCCGGTCGAGAAGATCAACGCCGTCCTCGAGACGTACCCCAAGGGGATCGCCGGCTTCCGTCGCTACACCGACCTGCTCGACACCGAGCCGGATATCGTCGACCTGCCGGGTGCCCGCGACGTCGGCGCCCTCCGCGGCGACATCCGCTACGAGGGGGTCAGTTTCAGCTATAGCACGGGCCGCCAGGTCCTGACCGACATCGACCTCGAGATCCGGGCCGGGGAGACGATCGCCTTCGTCGGGCCGTCGGGCGCCGGCAAGACCACGATCTCATCGCTCCTGCCGCGCTTCTACGAGGTGTCGAGCGGCCGGATCACGATCGACGGGATCGACATCCGCGACATGACCCTCTCGTCGCTGCGCCGGGAGATCGGTATCGTCCAGCAGGACGTCTTCCTGTTTGCCGGGACGATCCGGGAGAACATCGCCTACGGTCGCCTCGACGCCGACGAGGCGGCCATCCGGGAGGCGGCCCGCCGGGCGAGGCTGGACGAGGTCATCGCGAATCTCGCCGAAGGGCTCGATACGGTGATCGGGGAGCGCGGCGTCAAGCTGTCCGGTGGGCAGAAGCAGCGTCTGGCGATCGCCCGGATGTTCCTGAAGAACCCGCCGATCCTGATCCTCGACGAGGCGACGTCCGCCCTGGACACCGAGACCGAGCAGGCCATCCAGCAGTCCCTGACCGAGCTGGCCGTCGGCCGGACGACCCTGGTCATCGCCCACCGCCTGGCGACGATCCAGAACGCCGACCGGATCGTCGTCGTCGACGAGAACGGCGTCGGTGAGCAGGGACCGCACGCCGAACTCGTCAGGAAGGGCGGTGTCTACCGTCGTCTCCATGACGCCCAGTACCGGCTGCTGGTCGGCAACGACGAGGCCGAGGTGGTGTCGGCCGACCAGGCTGCCGGGCTGGTCGCGAACCCCGGCTGATCGGTCCCGGTAGACCGCTGGCACGGCCATCCGCGTCATGGCGGTGCGCCAGACCGGGACCATCACTGGGACCATCACCGGGAGCCGCGCTGGTCCCGTCCCGTTGTCGTACCCGACCAGAGATCAGAACCCCCCCGCGGGACTAGGCGGCCCTGAACCGGGCCAGCTCCAGGGCTCGACCCTGACGGGGTGAACGGATCCCGCTGCGATGGCGCGGCGGGAGGCCCCAAGGGGAAGCGAAGGCGCTCCGACCGCCAGACGTCCGTGAACCGTGCTGATGATCCGGTCATCCTGGGTATGTGTCGTGCACCGTCCCCCGGAAGGGCGAAGCGGGAGAGCCGATCCCCCGGCCAGCCGGCAGGAGATGGAGCGTCACATGACCGTCACCGAGACCATCGAGGAGGTGACCAGCGACCTCGTCCGGGTGCGTCACCTGATCGCGAACTACTACGCCCAGGGGACCCCCGAACAGTGGGTCCTGATCGATGCCGGACTCCCGGGGGCAGCGCGCGGGGTCCGACGGCTGGCCACCGAACGCTTCGCGGGCACGCCACCCCGCGCCATCATCCTGACGCACGGCCATTTCGATCACCGGGGAGCGCTGTCGGCACTCCTGGCCCATTGGGATGTCCCGGTCTACGCCCATCCAGCCGAGATGCCGTACCTGACCGGAGGGGCGGATTACCCCCGGCCCGACCCGACCGTGGGCAGGGGAGGCATGGCCACGCTGTCATTCCTCTATCCCCGCCGGTCGATCGACCTCGGCGCCCGGGTCCGGCCACTGCCCGACGACGGGAGTGTTCCCGAGATGCCGGATTGGCGGTGGCTCCACACCCCAGGGCACACCGAGGGTCATGTCTCGCTGTTCCGTGAGTCGGACGGGGTCCTGATCGCGGGTGACGCGTTCGTCACCACCCGGCAGGAAGCGCTGTCGGCCGTCATCCGGCAGCGGCCCGAGGTCCATGGCCCTCCGGCCTACTTCACCCCCGACTGGGAACTGGCCCGTCGATCGGTGGAAGCGCTCGCCCGGCTCCAGCCGCGCGTCGCCGCCACGGGACACGGGCCGGTCATGCGGGGAGCGGCACTGGACGAGGGGCTAAAGAGACTCGTGGCCGACTTCGACCGGATCGCGATCCCTGACCATGGGCGCTACGTGCCAGGCGGCAAGGAGAACAGGATGGGTGTCTCGCTCAAGCCGATCGACCAGCAGGTCATGGTCATCACCGGTGGTTCCAGCGGCATCGGCCTCGCCACCGCCCAGCTCGCCGCGGAAAAGGGGGCCGCTGTGGTCCTCGTGGCCCGGACCGAAGACGCGCTCCGGGTGGCCGTCGACGAGATCGTCGCGAAGGGCGGCAAGGCCGGCTACGTGGTGGCCGATGTCGGCGACCCTCGGGATGTCGAGCGGGTGGTGGAGATGACTATCCAGCACTTCGGTGGCTTCGACACCTGGGTAAACGACGCAGGGGTGTCAGTCTTCGGCCGGCTGGACGAGATCAGCATGGCGGACCACCGGAAGCTGTTCGAGACCAACTTCTGGGGCGTGGTCTACGGGTCGATGATCGCCGCCGACCATCTGCGCGAGCGGGGTGGGGCGATCATCAACCTCGGCAGCGTCGCCTCGGATGTCGCCTTGCCGATGCAGGGGATGTACTCGGTCAGCAAGCACGCGGTGAAGGGCTTCACGGATGCGCTGCGCGTGGAACTCGAAGCCGCATCCGCACCGATCTCCGTCACGCTGATCAAGCCCGCTTCGATCAATTCCACGTTCATCCTGAATGCGCGCAAGTACGGCGACAGGGACGTCAAGCTGCCCCCGCCCGTCTATGCACCACAGGAAGTCGCCAACGCGGTCGTCCACGCCGCGGTGCACCCGCAGCGCGACATCTACGTCGGTGGGGGAGGCAAGATGATGAGCGCGTTCGGCCGTCATTTCCCGAGAGTGACTGACTTGGTGAGCGAGCGGGGACTGATCCCGCTCGAGTTCCGCGACGAACCGGTGCGCAACCCGGAGGGCAACCTCTGGCAGGGACAGGGCCGGGCCGAGACTGATGGAGATCACCCCGGGGTAGTGCGGAACCCGAGCCTCTACACCAGGCTGTCGCTCCATCCCGCGGTTTCCCGCGCATTGATCGGAACCGGCGGCGTCCTCGCGACGCTCGGGATCCGGAGAGCGATCGAACGGCGAGCGCGGTAGCCCTGGCTCCGCGTCCCGGCGGTGACAGGTCCCGTTCGCCCGTCGTTTTGGGCACAGCTAGAACTCTGCGGGAACCTGTCGCGCGACACCATATCTGCACGGGAGACGTTTCGTTAGACATAAGCCGGATGACCTGATATCGGCCACGGGCGTCTGGGGGCCATCTCGTCGACGGCGCCTGTGGCCAATATGAACCATGTTCTCGCCCGGGACAGGTTACAAGCCAGAGCTGAGACCTTCGCACAGATTCGACCTCCCGAATGGCACGCCGGCTGCAACGGCCAGTTCACGCTCGACGATGAGCGAACAGGACATTCAGCAGGAACTGAACATGAGCAATGAGAAGCAATACCAGGTCACCGTGACGTTCGTCTACGGTGCCCGGGCAACGATCCGGATGGCGTCGCAGCCGGTCATTCCGGCGTCGATCTGGACGGCTGGAGCGCGATCCTGGATCGGCGAATCCGACGGCAGACTCGAACTGGCTGGCGAGGAGATCCGGGACATCTTCATCTCTCGCATCCCGGAGAGCCCCCATAGTCAGCCGCCGCGCGGATTGCCGGCTCGTAGCTGAAGCCTCACCCGAGCGTTTGCGTCGGACGCCACGCTGGACGAACGGCAGCTCCTCGCGCTCGCGTCCGTGCTACGCCCGGCCAGCCGGTGCGACGTGCCCGTAGCGGGCGCCACTTTCGGCCACGCAGCGCAGGGAGAGGGACGCCACCCCGTATCGTCCGGTGGTCGACCATGGATTTCTGACCCATGTGCCCAATGCGGATAACCTCACTTATGCGAGATGACCGATTTTGTCACTGGGCCGGGATGGCGACTCCGTGTGGTCGCGTGATCGGGCTGCCGGTCAGCCGGTAGCGGGTGCGAGAATGCACGCACTGGCAATCGACAGGATTCATGGCCGGGGCAACGGATGGCGGTAGAAGGACCCGAGGCGAAATCGACGCTGCGGATCGGTCTCGCGGCGGCGCGGAACGCGGAGACCGTCGCGGAGCGGCTCGACATCGTGGATCGGTTCCTGGAGGACGCGGCGCTGCGCGACGTCGTCATCGTGTGCTTCCCGGAGACCTATATCCCGGGACTTCGCGGGCAGGACTTCGCGGTCCCGCCGCTCGATCAGGCCCGGCAACAGGCGGC
>CADCWK010000004.1 GCA_902806375.1 uncultured Thermomicrobiales bacterium | reverse complement strand
TGGTCATCGGCGTCGTCCTGATTGGTCTGCTGCGCCTGATCCCTGTGCCGTTCCTTGACCTCGTCGTGGCGATCGTCGTCGCCCTGCTCGGTCTGGGAGCGCTGTTCACCGCCACCCGGGACACGGAGCGGACGGCTGGGATGGAGCCCGCGGCCAGCCACTTCGGAGATCCCTACTACGGCGTCCCGACCCGCTCCTGAGCGGTCGGGCCCGGCGACATCGGGCCGGTACTCCTGTGGGTCGTCTCTGCCAGGGACGACGAGACGGCCCGGCGATAATCGCCGGGCCGTCTCGTTACGCTCGTCGTCAGACGTCTCGCGGGTCGCCCGCCGCTAGGCCTCGGTGGTCACCGTGACGTTGACGGCCGACGGCCCCTTCTCGCGCTGACCCATCTGGTACTCGACGCGCTGGCCCGTCTCGAGCGTCGCGGCCCGGTCAGCCACGGTCCGCACGATGCCGCTGCGGTGGACGTGGACGAGGTTGCCGCCCGTGTCCGGCCGGATCCAGCCGCTGCCGCGGCTCCCCGAGAAGACCTTCACTGTGCCCGTTGCCATCTCACTCACTCCAGACCGGTGCCCTGGATGCCGGGCACACCACTCGGCCGGCCAATGGCCGGTTAATCCGACGAAACATACCACATCCCCATGCGGCCGCTGTTGTCCACCCCGGGCGGGTCCCGCCCAACCGGCTACCGGTCAGGTCAGATCCTTGGGTCCGAACGCCATCGGCAGGAGGATCGAGAGCGTCGTCGTCTGGAACCCGCCCTCTGCCTCCAGCACGACGCGCATCTCGCCCGATGCCGGGCTGAACTCGTTCAGGACCTGCCGGCAGGCCCCGCACGGTGAGGCCCGCTGCGCCTTCGGCGCGGCCACCGCGATCGCGACGATCTCGCGATGGCCGGCCAGTGCCGCGGCGAAGACCGCCGTCCGCTCCGCGCAGACCGTCAACCCGTAGCTCGCATTCTCGACGTTCGCCCCGGTAAATATCTCGCCGGACGCCACGACCAAGGCCGCGCCGACCGGGAAACCGGAGTACGGGACATAGGCGGATTCCGCTGCCTCGCGGGCCAGCCCCAGCAGTTCCGTCATCCGTTCGCCGTCGGTCTCGTCTGGGCCCTGATCATCCGTCTTCGTACGGTCGTTCACGTGATATCTCCGTCCCGGGCGCTGCCCGTGCCGTGTAGCCGGCGGTCCGTCCATATCGAAATCCGGTACGCCCAACCCGGCCCCCGGCGGAGTCACGCTGGTAGGATGGTGCCTCGTGTCCGGCTTCGCCAGCGGGCAGTCCGCCAGTCCCCACGCGACAGGAACCTCATGCCAGCCTCACCCGACGACTCACTCGATCTGCTCGCCGCCCGGTTCATCATCGCTAGCCTGTCCCTGGATCTCGTTCCGGAGGTCCTCGTGCCGACGCTCAACCGCATCGAGCGCGACGACAGCACCGCGGTCTACGCCGTCCAGCTGGAATCCTCGGTCGGTCCGGCCGCCTTCCTCATCTACGGGTACACGATCGACCAGGCCGATACCGGTGAGACTGCCGGTCAGACCCGGTACGCGACCGACCTGCGCACCCTGGAAGTCGCCCAGGCCCGGAACGTCCCCGGTCCGCGGCTCGTGGCCTCCGGCCAGACCGGAGATCACCAGTTCATCCTCGCGACGGATCCCCAGACCTTCGCCGCCCTGATCGGGGCCGACGCGACTCCATCCCCTGAGGTCCTCGCAGAGCGAGACAGGGACCCGGCGGAGCTGCGACGAGCGGCCGCGGAGGGGCTGATCACCCTGCTCCGGGATGCCGACCGCCAGGCCGGTCGCTGGCTCCGGGCAGTCGACCGGCAGGAGGCCGAGTCGCCCGGAACAGACGACCGCCCGGCGCTGCGCTTCGACGACGTCGAGACCGAACTCGCGCTGTACCTGCTCGGGTCGGAGGGCATCCGCAACGTCCTGACGCTCGCCAGCCGCTTCCTGGAGACGGCCCAGGCCGGCACCGGACTGTCGGCGCCCGACGACGACCCACCAGCTCAACCGAGCGAGCCGACCCGAATCGAGACCGCCCGCGCCGCCCGCTCACACCCGCCGGAATGATCGCGGAACCGCGGTCGTCATCGGGCGCTTCCCTATGCCTCGGCGCCCACCCGCCGGACCGGTCTGCCTGAGCGGACGACCGGTCGCGCGAGGGGTTGATCGGGCTCAGCTCCGGTCGAGGCCGCCATACCTGGCCTCCCACTCGGCCGACTGCCCCTCGGACACCCGGACGAACCGGGCCGTGGCGTCCGCCACCAGCTCGCCGGTCTCCCGGTGATGCATCGCGGCCGCCAGCTCGATCAACCGGCTTCTGGTCGAGACGATCCAGCCGGTCGCCCGGTAGTCCTCCCCGACCCGAACCGGGCGACGGAACCGGACCGAGAGACGGGCTGTCATCCCCCAGACCCGCTCGGCATAACACGACCAGGCCATCACCTCGTCGCACACCGTGGAGATCAACCCGCCGTGGACCATGCCGACGTAGCCCTCCTCGGTCGGAGAGGGCGTCCAGTCGGCGTAGACACCCCCTTCGGGACCATCGTGCGGGAAGAACTTCAGCCGCAGTCCGTGCGGGTTCCGCTCGCCGCACCCGAAGCAGTGGTGATCGGCGTTCTGGTTGAGTGACGCTGGCGGGACCGGCAGGATCATTCGCACCTCGTGGTCGGACCATCGGACGACTGTGCGGATCATACCCGCGCCCCGTCTGACACGCCCCGGCCGGCCGGCGTTGCCTCCGGGGTCCCGGCTCTGGCACAATCAGGCGTCACACCCACCGGATGACAGCGACCAGGTGACCGTCCCCGACGGCGCCGCGACCGACGAGGACCCCGCATCATGGCTGACCGACCGCACTTCTCCGGACCACCCCTCGCCTCGCCGCGCCTCGCGGTCGAGGCGACGGCAGCGGGCGGCGGACGTGCGGCGGCAGCCCACTCGCCGAGCCGGCACGGCTGGATGAGCTCCCGGGCGATCTCCCGGGCCTTCGTCGCCTTCTTCGAGGAGCGGGGCCATCACCGCGTCGCCAGCTCCCCCCTGGTCCCGATCAACGACCCGACCGTCCTGCTGACCACGGCCGGCATGCAGCAGATGACGCCGTATTTCCTCGGGCTGGAATCCCCGCCGGCGATCCGGATGTGTTCCGTCCAGAAGTGCTTCCGGACCGTGGACATCGAGGAAGTGGGCGACGAGTCGCACAACACCTTCTTCTTCATGCTGGGCAACTTCTCGGTCGGCGACTATTTCAAGTCGGAGTCGCTGCGCTGGAGCTGGGAGTTCCTGACCCAGACGATGGGGCTCCCCGAGGACCGGCTGTTCCCGACGATCCACCCGGACGACGAGGAGTCGCTGCGGGTCTGGCGGGACGAGATCGGTGTCCCCGCCCAGCGGGTCGTCGGGCTCTCCGACAACTGGTGGGGACCGGTCGGCGACAGCGGGCCCAACGGTCCGGACTCGGAGATCTACTTCGACCTCGGCCCCGGGTTCGATGACGGCTCCGGGACCGGCGTCGGCGACAACCCGCGCTACCTCGAAGTCTGGAACAACGTCTTCATGCAGTTCCTCCAGTCGCCCGACGGGGGCCGGACTCCGCTGCCGAAGCAGCACGTCGACACCGGCATGGGTCTGGAGCGGCTGGCGATGGTGATGCAGGGCGCCAGATCCCTGTACGACACGGACCTCTACCAGCCGATCATCCAGCGGGCGGCCGAGTTGACCGGGCACACCTACGGGGCGAACCCGGAGATCGACCGCGCCCTGCGGATCATCGCCGACCACACCCGCGGCGGGACGTTCCTGATCTCGGACGGTGTCCTGCCCGGCAACGAGGGCCGTGGCTATGTCCTGCGCCGGATCCTGCGGCGCGCGATCCGGGCCGGCCGACGGGCTGGCATCGACCGACCGTTCCTCGCCGAGATGGCCACGATCGTGATCGACGCCTTCGGCGAGGACTACCCGAACCTCGTCCAGCGGCGGCGCCAGATCGATCGTGTGCTGACCCATGAAGAGGAGTCGTTCGGCCGGACCCTGAACGACGGCATCGGCCGCTTCCAGATCCTGGCGGAGGGACTGCGCGAGCGGGACGAGACGGTCGTCCCGGGAGCGGAGGTCTTCCGCCTCTACGACACGTTCGGGTTCCCCTACGACCTCACCGTCGAACTCGCCCGGGAGCAGGGGTTCACGGTCGACGAGCCGGGGTTCATCCAGGCGATGGAAGCCCAGCGGACGGCCTCCCGTGCCGGGGGCATGTTCAAGGACGTCGCCAGGAGCCGCGCCGACCTCTACGTCCAGCTCGCCGCCGGACGAGCCACCGACTTCCTTGGGTACGACCCGGAGCGGACATCGGTGACCGCCACCGTTCTCGGCATGGCCAGCCCCGTGGGGACGGTCGAGGTCGCCGAGGCCGGCCAGGCGATCGAGCTGATCCTTGACCGGACGCCGTTCTACGCCGAGTCGGGCGGGCAGGTCGGCGACACCGGCGAGGTCCGGACGGAGGACGGCGTGGTCCGGATCGACGAGACCGTCCGACCGGCCGCTGACATCACCGTCCACCGCGGCGTCGTGACGGAGGGATTCATCCGGACCGGCGACGAGGCGCTGGCGACCATCGACGCCGACCGGCGGCAGGCCATCCGCCGCAACCACACCGCCACGCACCTGCTCCATAGGGCCCTGCGGGTCGTGCTGGGCGAGGAGACCCACCAGGCGGGCTCGCTCGTCGCCCCGGACCGCCTCCGGTTCGACTTCACGAGCGTCGAAGGCGTCCACCCTGAGCAGGTCCGCCGGGTCGCCGACATCGCGAACACGCAGGTGATCGCCGACACCGTGGTCGAGACGGACGTGACGTCCTACGATGACGCCGTCGCCCGTGGCGCGATGGCCCTCTTCGGCGAGAAGTATGGGGACGTCGTCCGGATGGTCGGAGTCGGCGACTTCAGCCGCGAGCTGTGCGGCGGGACGCACGTCTCCCGGACCGGCGAGATCGGCCCGATCGTCATCACCTCCGAAGCCAGTGTCGCGTCGGGTGTCCGGCGGATCGAGGCGCTGACCGGTTCGGCGGCGCTGGCCCGGATCGCCGAGCAGCAGCAACTGGTCGACGGGCTCGCCCGCGACCTGCGGGCGACGCGCGACACCCTCCCGGAGAGCGTCTCGGCGCTCCGCGATCGGACCCGCGAGCTCGAGCGGGAGATCACCCGGCTCCGGGGAGAACTGGCCGGGTCACAGGTCGACACGCTCCTCGACCAGGCGGAGCCGATCGGCAGTACCGGGGCTCGCCTGGTCGCAACCCGGCTCGTGACGGCGGAGAAGGCCGGACTGCGGCAGATCGGCGACCGGCTGCGGGACCGCCTCGGGTCGGGCGTGGTGATCCTCGGGACGGTCATTGACGGCACCCCTAGCCTCCTGGCGATGGTGACCACGGACCTCGTCGCCAACGGCGTCCGGGCGGGCGACATCATCCGCCAGGCCGTCCCCCTGATGGACGGTCGCGGGGGTGGGCGGCCCGACCTGGCGGAGGCGGGCGGCAGGAATGCGGCCGGACTCGACGATGCCATCGGCGCCGCCCGGGCCGCGGCGATCGCCATGGGGGCTGATCGGGGATAATCGGTCACGTCACCCAGAGGAACGTTGTCCCGGTCGACCTGACCCGATCGGCTACGGTCCGGGAACACGGCGGGCAATCTCCCGTCGCGGCGCTTCCGCCCGACCGTCTGCCAGCGTCGCTGTGAGGTTTGTTCGGGCCATGCCACTCTTCGAGAACCCCCGGCGCGAGACGACGATGATGGTCACGGTCTACGAGACCCTGGCCGATGTCCTCGCGCGGCTGCGGACCCATGCCAACGGCACGGTCCTGCTCGAGATTCCCGATGGTTCGCCCCTGTTCCTGACATCCTCGGAGTTCAAATCCCTCCGCGAGGTCGCGCAGCAGCGACGGATCGCGCTCACCGTCGTCTCCGACGACCCCCTCAGACAGCGCCTGGCCTCGGTCTTCAACCTCGCTATCGTTGGCAGCGACGAGGCCAACCCGCCTTCGACCGATCCCCCGCCATCCGTCTCATCGTCCCGCGAACCGGCACCCGTACCCAACCGGCAGCGGGACGGGCTCCCTCCCCTTGCCGATGAGCGCCCACAGCTTCGCCGGGGCGAGCGTCCTCGCCCGGACCGCGAACCGGGGGACCGTGACCTCTCATCGCGCGAGCGGCGCGTGTGGCCTGGCGGGCGGCCGTCCGCCGCCCCGGGGCCCGTGCCCAATCGATCCCTCCCGCCCGAACTGGACGAGGACGACGACCGCCCAGTCGACCCCGGGGCGTCTACCCGCCGACCCGCGATGCCCGCGCCGAGGGGATCCGATGGCAACCCGCTGCGCTGGCCGGACGGCGGGTCATCGCGCCAGGGAGACGCCCGCCACGGTGCGGGGACGCCCCTTCGCCCAGGGTCGGGTGATGGGATCGCCTTTCCTGAGCGCCGTGGAGAGGGTCTCCCACGCATGGGAGGCCAATCCCGACCGGATTACCAGGCCGACCCCGACGTCCCAACCGGCATCGGCAGGCCCAGCCGGCTGTCCGGACGAGCGATCCTCGGCCTGATCGGCGTCGCCCTCGCCTCGGTCCTCGTGATCACGCTCCTGCTTGGCATCTTCGTCCTTTCCTCCGCCAACGTCACCCTCGCGCTGGAATCCGGCCGGGTGACCGGCAACGTCGATTGCCAAATCGTCGCGCCAGGCGAACAAGGCGACGCCACCGTCGTCATCCAGGGCGAGACCGTCGAGTTCGAGGTGACCTGGACCGGGTCCGTCCCCACGACCGGGGTCCGGGCCGTCCCGGACGCACCGGCGACTGGCCGCGTCCGATTCAGTAATCCGACCGACCAGGACGTGCTCATCGCGGCCGGCACCGAGCTCAGGGCCTTCACTGGTCAGACCTACCGGGTGACCAGTGATGTCACGGTCGCGGCCGGAAACGCCGCGCTGAGCCAGTTCGGCTCCGGCGAGGCAGTCGTCGAAGCCGTCGATCCCGGTGTGGGCGGCAACCTGACGGTGGGCGGGCTGAGCGGCGTCACCGGGGACGGCGTCTTCTACAGCAATCGGGACGCGGAGATCGCCGGCGGCACCGACCGCGAGGTGGCGACCGTCCAGCCCGCCGACGTCCAGACCCTCCATGCGACGGCGAGCGAGCAGCTCCGCCTGATGGCGGCGACCGGCGAGGGTGGCGAGCTCGATTCCGACACCATGGTCGTCCCGGCGACGGTCGAACTCAGTGAACCGGGCTTCAGCGACGATCTCCAGGCCGGCGACGACGGCGATCAGCTCTCGACCACGGCGACCGCCACCGCGACGGTCCTGACCTACAGCAACAGCGATCTTCGGCTCCAGGCCACCGAAGCGCTCATCCCGGTCCTGCGCAGCCAGCTCACGCCGGGCCTCGAACTCAGCGAGTCGACCGTGCAACTCACCGCCCAGGGCGTCCCCGGCGAGCAGTCGGCGGAGGGGGCGCGCTTCGAGATCACGGGCGTGGCGAACACCACGGCCTCGCTGAGCGAGGAGGAGGCCGCGGCCCTCGCCGAGCAACTCGCCGGCCAGGGAGCGTCGGACGTCAACTCGATACTGACGGCGAACGAGCGGATCTCGTCGTTCGACGTCGAGTACTCGCCGGCGTGGTTGCCGGACCGGATGCCGGGTTCCGCCGACCGGATCGACATCACGGTCCGCCAGTGAGCAGGCAGAATCGCCGGGGCAAGGCGCGGGGCAAGGATTGGTCGAACGCGGCCGGCTGGCAACAGGATGCCGCGATGGCACTCGCGCCGCCCGGTGTCCCGGCGACGATGCCGACGATGCGGGACCGCCACGCCGAGGGCCGGATCATGGGCCTCGACATCGGCGGGAAGCGGATCGGCGTCGCGATCAGTGACGAGACCCGGATCATCGCAACACCCGTGCGGTTCGTCGAGCGTGGAGCGGGTGACCGACGGGCGTTCGCCGAGTTGATCGAGCGGTACACGGTGGGACGGCTGGTCGTCGGGTTGCCGACCGGCATGAGTGGTCGCGAGGGACCGCAGTCAGCCGATGTCCGGGCATATGCCGACCAACTGGCGATGGACCTCGACCTACCCATGGACTACTGGGACGAGCGTCTCTCCACCGCGATCGCCGAACGGACCCTCATCGCCGGAGGCTCAAGCCGGGCCGATCGCCGCACACGGGTCGATGCGGTCGCGGCCGCCGTCATCCTGCAGGGATATCTCGATCACGAGCGGTACCAGCGTCGCTGAGCCAGCGCCTGCGGGCACATCGATTCACGTCTGCTCCGATCGATGACCGAACCGGCAGGGATCCCTCACCCATGAGCGATAGCGTTCAACGGCCCACCCTCCAGGTCATCATCGCCTCCACGCGGCCCGGGCGCGTCGGGTTGCCCGTCGGCATCTGGGTCGCCGAGAAGGCGCGTCAGCACGGCGGCTTCGCCGTCGAGATCGCCGACCTCGCCGAGATTGCCCTGCCGCTGTTCGACGAGCCGGAACATCCCCGGCTTGGCCGGTACACTCATGAGCACTCCCGCCGCTGGAGCGAGCGCATCGCCCGGTCCGATGCGTTCGTCTTCGTCTTCCCGGAGTACAACCACGGCTACCCGGCGACGCTCAAGAACGCGATCGACTTTCTGGCGAAGGAATGGGCGTTCAAGCCCGTCTCCCTGGTCTCCTACGGCGGCGCCTCCGGTGGCATCCGGGCGGCGGCCGGTCTGCTGCCGGTCCTGACCGTCCTGAAGCTGCTGCCGATCGCCGGATCGCTCCCGATCGCCAACGTGTCGAGTCTCGTCAGCGATGGCGTCTTCACGGGAACGGAGCGCCACGCGGCGACCCTCCGACGAATCCTCGACGAGATCGCCCGGGTCACCCCGATCGCCGCTCAGCTCCGGTCGTGAACCCGGCGTAGGGCCTGCCAGCGCCTCGATGATCGATGAGGACAACCGAGGTCCGAGACGGGTCAGGGAGCGACCGGCTCGATCGCTTCCTCCAGTTTCGGGAACAGCGGACCCGCGGGAACCAGTTGCCCGACGGGCGGCCCTGCCCAGAACGCCGCCGCCGACCAGTCGCCCGGGGCGGCCGGCGCGATGCCGAGCTGGCCGGCGATCTTCGCCGCGGCTCCCGGGATGAACGGGCTCGTGAGGATCGAGATCACCCGCGCCGCCTCGACCGCGAAGGCGAGTGTCGTGTCCAGGTCGGCCTGCGCTTCGGGTCGCTTGGCCAGCTTCCAGGGCTGACGCTCCTCCAGGTACTGGTTGGTGCGCCTCACCAGTGTCCAGATCCCCTCCAGCGCCCGGTCCGGAGCCCAGGCGGCCAGTTGCTGCTCGGCCGTCACCCGCGCCGTCCGGGCCATCTCCACGAGTTCCCGCTCGAGGTCGCCCGGCTCACCGGCCGCCGGGGCGACGCCGCCACGATAGCGTCCGACCATCGCGACGACGCGGTTGAGCAGGTTGCCGAGGTCGTTGGCGAGGTCGTCGGTGTACCGGCGAGCCAGTTGCTCCCGGGAGAAATCGCCGTCGCTGGAGAACGACACGTCGCGCAGCAATGTGTAGCGAACCGCGTCGACGCCGAACTCCGCGACGACCTCGGCCGGATCGATGACATTGCCGTCGGTCTTCGAGATCTTCCGCCCGTTCAGCGTCAGGAAGCCGTGCACCGCGACCTGCCTCGGCGTCGGGAGACCGGCGGACAAGAGCATCGCCGGCCAGTACAGGCAGTGGTGCCGGGTGATGTCCTTGCCGACGACATGGGTGTCGACCGGCCAGAACGCGTCGAACCGCTCGGGGTCGTCAGGGAAACCCAGTCCCGTCAGATAGGTGGTGAGGGCGTCGAACCAGACGTACATCACCTGGCTGTCGTCACCCGGTACCGGGACCCCCCAGGCGATCCCGTCCTGGCGCTGGCTTCGGCTGACGGAGAAGTCCCGCAACCCCTGGTCGATCCAGCCCAGCACCTCCGCCCGGCGATGGGCCGGGACGATGAAGTCGTCGCGGCTCAGGATCAGCTCGCGGAGCCGGTCGCCGTAGGCCGAGAGCCGGAAGAAGTAGTTCTCCTCTTCGAGATACTCCGGCGTGACCGAGGCGTGTTGCGGGCAGTGCCCGTTGACCAGATCCTCTTCCGAATAGAAGTTGTTGCAGTTCGGACAGTAGTACCCGGCGTAGGCTGCCTGGTAGATGTCGCCGTTCGCGACGACCCGGCGATAGAGTTCCTGCGCGGCCCGGACATGCCGTGGTTCGGTCGTGCGCACCCAGTCCGTTGGCCGGACATCCAGCGCATCCCAGGCCCGCCGGAAGGCGACGTCCATCTGGTCGGTCCATGCCTCCGGCGTCTCGCCCGCCTTCTGCGCCGCGACGACGACGTGCTGGCTGTTCTCGTCGTTCCCCATCACGAACGCGACCTCGTCGCCACGCAGGACGTGGTAACGGGCCACCGCGTCGGCGGCGACTTTCTCAAGGGAATGGCCGATGTGCGGGGCACCATTGGGGTAGTCGATCGCGGTCGTCACCGAGAAACGACCGGTGTGGGTGGGATTCAGTTGATCGGACATGGGATCGCTCTTTCCTTGTCGGCTCACGACACGATGACGAATGGCGACCGGGATGACGCTATCTCCGGCCGCACGACCATTGGCACCATCGCACGAGCCGCAACGGACTCGGCGCATGGCGCCCTTCTGACGTCTGCGACGCGGCAGGGACGTGACCGGCGTACGACCGGACGGCCCCTGCCGCTAGCGCATCAACATGTGGTCGACGCCGTCTGCCCACGGATCGATCCCGGGCAGGAACGGCAGGATGGGGGAGCGCTCGATCTGGCCGAGCTGGGTCAGGTCGTGGGCGGGGCAGTCGTGGAGCACATGGCCGGGCGTCACGGGAGCCGAGGCGCTATGGACCGCCACTCGCGCCAGACCACCAAGGGCGATTTCCACGATCGGACCCGGCGTCCACTCCGCGTTACGCGGGCGTCGCCGGAGCACATCTCCGGAGACCGTCTCAACTAGGGACGCCAGGCGGACCGGCGTAATGGAGAGGTCGCCCACAGCCAGATCCACCGTGGTGATCGGCGTCATCGTCTGGCTGGTGGCGTCAGCGGTCATCGCTAGAGATCCTCGATCAGGCCGGCGCGGCTGAGCGCGAAGTACTTGGCGTCGGGGTGATGGATCACGATGGCGGCGGTCGTCTGTTCCGGTTCGAACTGGAACCCCTCGGTCACCTCGACCCCGATCTGCCCGACGTCGATGATCTGGTCGAGGATCGCGTGCTGCTCCAGGTCGGGGCAGGACGGGTAGCCCCACGAGTAGCGCTTGCCGCTCTCCTCGCCGATCCCCAGCTCCCGGCGCACGCGCTGGTGGATCCACTCCGCCAGCCCCTCGGCCGTCTGGACGCTCAGGCCGTGGGCATAGAAGCTGGACGAATACTCCCCCCGGGCCTGGAGCTGCTCGGTATGCAGCGTCGCCTCGCGGCCGGCCGTCACGATCTGGAACGCGACGACGTCCTTCGTCCCCGACTCGACCGGAAGGAAGTAGTCTGCCAGGCAGAGCCGTTCGCGCGCCGGCTGGCGGGGAAACGGGAACCGACCGATCTCGCGGCTCGGGTCATCGGGACTGTAGACGATCAGGTCGTTGCCCGAACTGTTGGCCGGGAAATAGCCGTACCGGACCCGCGGGCGGATCCAGTGACTGGCGATGGAGTCGGCCTGGAGCTCCTGGAGCCGAGGCAGAAACTCCTCCCGCTGGAGGGTCTCCCACGCCTCGTCCTTGACGCCCTTGCCGCCCCAGTGGAGCCGGAACAGCGTCTTGAGGTCGAGGTGCGGCCAGACCTCCTTCAGGTCGATGTCGGACTCGCGCTCCTCGCGCACGCCCCAGAACGGCGGGACGGGGATCTCGCTGGCAGGCAACCGACGGACCGTGATCCCCTTGACGTCGGTCGACTCGGCCGGGACGCTGAACGCCTGCCGTCCGACCTTGCCGATACTGATCCGCGCATCCGAGAGTGTCGAGGTGACCAGCGACTCGCGGTCGGCCGGCACGACGATCCGCTCCATGAGGGAGAGCCCCTCGAAGGCGTCCTTGGCGTAGAAGACGCCCGGCTCGTAGGCGGTCTCGTCGGCGACGAACAGCGCCCGGTGCGCGTAGGCCCGATTGATCGCCGCGCCACCGATGATGACCGGGATGTTCAGCTTCTGGTGGTGCAGCTCCTTGACGCAGAGCGGCATCTGCTTGCTCGTACTCACGAGGAGCGCCGACAGCCCGATCGCGGTCGCGTTGACCTCGATCGCCTTGTCGATGATCTTGCTGATCGGGACCTGCTTGCCGAGGTCATGGACGGTGTAGCCGTTGTTGCTCAGGATCGTATTGACGAGGTTCTTGCCGATGTCATGGACGTCGCCGAAGACCGTCGCGAGGACGACCGTGCCCTTGCTGGTCCCTTCGACCCGGTCGAGGTAGTTCTCCAGCTGGTTGACGGCCTTCTTCATGACCTCGGCCGACTGGAGGACGAACGGCAGGATCAGCTCACCGGAGCCGAACTTGTCGCCGACCTCCTTCATCGCCGGCAGGAGGACGTTGTTGAGCACCTCAACTGCGTCGCCGGAGTCGGCCACCGCCTGGTCGATATTGGCCTCGACGCCCTCGCGCTTCCGGAAGACGATCTGGTAATGGAGCCGCTCACGGGCACTCATCTCCAGCATCGGGTCGGGGCCGCCGCTGGCCTCTTCGGTCCGGCCCTCGAAGTGCTCGATGATCCGGGCCAGCGCGTCGGGCCGCCGGTTGAAGACCAGGTCCTCAGCGAGTTCGCGCTCGTCGTCCTTGATCTCGCCGTAGGGGACGACGTGGCTGGGGTGGATGATCGCGAGGTCGAGGCCAGCCTTGATCGCGTGGTAGAGAAAGACGGCGTTGATGATGCGGCGGGCGACGGGGTTGATGCCGAAGCTGACGTTCGAGACGCCCAGGATCGACAGGACGCCCGGCAACTCCTGCTCGATGCGGCGGATGCCCTCGATCGTCTCGATCGCGGACGTCTGGAACTCCGGGTCGCCGGTCGTCAGCGGGAAGGTCAGCGCGTCGTAGATCAGCGCTTCCGGCGCCAGCCCGTACTCCCCGACGACGAGGTCGTGGATCTTCCGGGCGACCTCAGCCTTGCGGTCGGCCGTTTTGGCCATCCCGTCCTCGTCGATCGTCAGCGCGATCACCGCCGCGCCATGGGCGAGGGCCATCGGCAGGACGGTGTCGATCTTCTTCCGACCGTCCTCCATGTTGATGGAGTTGATGATCGCCCGGCCGGGGTACTGCTCGAGGGCATCGAGGATCGCCATCGGCTCGGTCGAGTCGAGGACGACCGGCGACTCGACGTTGAGG
>CADCWK010000003.1 GCA_902806375.1 uncultured Thermomicrobiales bacterium | reverse complement strand
AGCTCGGCGCCCTGCTCCATGACGACGCCCCGGCGATCTTCCTCTACACCCTGACCGCCCGCTACGGCGTCGCGAACGCCGTCACGGGCTGGCAACCCCGCCCGGATGCCTACATCCTGCCCGTGCGCCGCTGATCCGTCCCCGATCCATGCCCAACCCACGCCCCTGCCCGTCTGCCACACCGTCGCCCGACCGGCGACCAGGAGTTCCCCGTGACGACCGAAACGACGACCCTCTCCCGCCGCGCCATCGTCCAGGCCGGGGCTGCCCTCGGCGCCCTGCCACTGGCCGGATCGCTGACCGGCCCGGCCGCCGCCCAGACCGGGACGCCAGGCGCGACGCCTGCCGCGCCGATCCGTGAGTCGATGACGATCATCCTCGCCAGCGAGCCGCCCGTCCTCGATCCGGTCCGGACCTACGATATCGACGGCTGGTCGATCGTCCACTCGGTCTACGACACGCTCGTCGTCCGGGCGGCGGACGGGTCGATCCAGCCGCTCCTCGCGGAGTCGTTCAGCCAGCCGGACGACGTCACGATCGAGTTCCGGCTCCGGACCGGGGTGATGTTCCACAACGGCGAGCCGTTCGACAGCCGCTCGGTCGTCGCGACCGTCGCCCACATGCAGGACCCGGAGACCGCGTCACAGGTGGCCGCCGATTTCTCGGCCATCACCCGCGTGGAGGAGGTCGACGCCCGGACGGTCCGGTTCCACCTGTCGCAGCCTGCCCCGGCGCTGCTCGGGCAGGTCGCGGTCTACCTCGGGATGCTGCCGCCGGACTACGTCGCCGACCCGGACAACGAGTTCGGCGCCAGCGTGCCGATCGGGACGGGGCCGTACCGCTTCGTCGCCTGGGACCGCGGCCAGCAGGTGACGCTGGAGGCCAACCCGGACTACCAGCCGGCGGCCAAGGGCGGCCCTCTGGCGACCAACGTCACGTTCCGGTTCGGCAGCGAGGCGAGCACGCGGGTGTCGGACTTGCTGGCGGGGAGCGCCGACATCGTCCGGAATGTCCCGCAGGACCAGGTCGCGAGCGTCGACGGGAGCGGTGTCGCGACAGTGCTGGCATCGCCGGTCGCGGGGATCGCGTTCGTCCGGCTGATCAACGCGGCGCAGCCGTGGGCGAATGCCGCCCTCCGCCGGGCCGCCAACCACGCGGTCGACGTCGACGGCATCATCCAGTCGCTGCTCGGCGGGCGGGGTCAGCGCCTGGCCACGCTGCTGGCCCCGGAGAGCCTCGGCTACGACCCGGACCTGGCGCCCTACGCCTATGACCCGGCGCTCGCCGAGCAGATCCTCGAGGAGGCGGAGCTGGACACGGGCGTGTCGGCGCAACTCCAGGTCACCGCCGGATCGAGCAGTGACGTCGCCGAAGCGATCGCCGCCCAGCTCGGGGCGGTCGGTATCCGGACGACGGTCGAGGTCGTCGACCAGGCCACGTTCAACGAGGGCTGGAAGGACGAGGACGCCGAGGCCCGGCTCGTGACGTGGCGGCCGGTCTTCGACCCGCAGTCGCTGTTCAATCTGATGTTCACGACGGGCGGCTTCCTGTCGCTGTTCAGCGACACGGACATGGACGCGATGATCGCCGCCGCCGGGACGGACAACGACCCGGAGAGCCGGGCCGAGCGGTTCCGGGAGATCGGGCAGGTCATGCACGACAACCCGCCAGCCATCTTCCTCTGGAACGTGACCGCCCTCTACGGCGTCAGCACGGGCCTGACGGGCTGGCAGCCGCGGCCGGACGAGTACATCCTGCCGGTCACGCTGGGCGCGTAGCCCCCTACCTGGCGGAAGAAAAAAGGAAGCACACCATGCGTTCGATGGAGGGTCGGGTGTTCGTAGGGGCGATCCCTTGCGGTCGCCCGCGCCGTCAGGCGCCATACCGCGCAGCGGTCCCGGTGGTCCGGGGCGGAACTGGTTGATATGACAAGTCTCGACCCTGCGCCGACGGTTATCGCCCCGCAGGGCGATGGCCGCTGCGGCGGCCGGGCGACCGCAAGGGATCGCCCCTACTCGACCGTCTCTCCCGCAACCACGAGAAAGCCTCACGTGTACGATGATTGAGTCCACCGACGGCGACGCGCTGCCTGACGCCCTCCGGTTCATCGCCGCCCGCCGCTTCGGCACGCTCATCACGAGCAGCGCCACCGGGCGACCGTCGGCGGTGCCGTGCGTCTACGATGTCGTCACCCGGGCCGACGGCGACCCTGCCATCGTCGTGGCGCTGGACGACAAGGCCAAGGGTGTCCCGGTCCGCGAACTGACCCGGGTGCGGAACATCCTGGCCGACCCGACCGCGACGCTGCTGGTGAGCGACGACGACGAGGACTGGGGACGGCTGGCCTGGGCAACCGTCCGGGGTGGGGCGACGCTGGTGGAGCCGGGCGAACCGGGGCACAGGGCGGCCACCGACGCGCTGCGGGACAAGTACCCGCAGTACGCCGCCCACGACCTCGAACGGTCTCCGCAGATCTGGCTGCAGCCGGGACAGGGCTCGAGGTGGTCGGCCAGCGACGGCAACGATAGTGCCCCCGCCGGCGACGTGGCGGCGCGACGCCCGACCGACCTGACCGGGATCGTCCGGGGGCGCCGGTCGGTCCGGTCGTTCCGGCCCGATCCGGTCCCACGGGACATCATCGTCCGGGCGGTCGAGGCGGCGGGCTGGGCGCCGTCACCCCACGGCACGCAGCCGTGGCGGTTCGTCGTGTTGGAATCCCGCGAGCGGCGAGCCGAGCTGGCGGAGGCGATGTCCGCGACATGGCGGGCGCAGCTGGCGCTGGACAGCCAGGACCCGGTCGAGATCGAGCGGCGGGTCCGGAACAGCCGCGACCGGCTGGTCACGCCGCCGCTGCTGGTCCTGCTCTGCCGCTATCTGCCCGACACGCACGTCTACCCCGACCCGGACCGGCAGCTGGCGGAGGGGACGATGGCGACCCAGAGCCTCGGGGCCGCCGCCCAGAACTTCCTGCTGTCGCTCTACGCCGACGGGCTGGACGCGGGCTGGATGTGCGCGCCGCTGTTCTGCCCGGAGCTGATCGTCGCGACGCTCGGGCTGGACCCGGCGCTGGAGCCACACGCCTTCTTCCCGGTCGGTTACGCCGCTCGCGACCCGTCGCGCCGGCCGCGACGCCCGGCGGAGGAACTGATCGCGCGGTGGGAGTAGCGTGAGTCGTCCGTGAGTCGCTGCCCCGGCCCGGACCCCGGCCATTCCCGACCGACGCGATCCAGCGGGCGCGACATCGAGGCGCGGATCCGGGGCTACTCGCCCGCGTAGCGGACCGTCTCGGTGACATCGACGACGCGCAGCCGGACGTCCTCCCCGAGGTCGTCTGCCAGGCCGATCTGGCTGACACCGAGGAGCAGACCGGTCTCCTCATCGAGGACGACGCAGTCGACGATGACGAACTGGTCCTGGTCGGTGCCGTCCTCGAACGCCAGGTTGAAGCTGTATCCAGCCGACGCGACCCCGTCGCCGGATGCGAAGGCGTCCCCGGTCAGCGGGTCGTCGATCTCGGTGATCTCGCTGACGGTCGTGCCGGTGGCCAGCTCGATGGGGTCGTCGCTGTTCGCGTCGGTCACGACCTCGTCGATCAGGCCGTCGACGCAGGCATCGAGGTCGCCGTCCCACTCCGTCGAGCCCTCGTAGAAGACCTGGGTCGAGCCATCAGTGGCGAACAGCTCCAGCCGGTCGCGGTCGAGCGACCGGATCGTCTCGTCCGTCTCGACGACCCAGTCGCCGGGATCCCAGCTGAGCGAGTAGCCGTAGCTCGGGCTGACGTAGGTCCCGGCATCCTCGTCGGCACCGATACCCACCTCGTCGTCCGGTTCGGCGGTCGGCTCGGGCCCGTCCCCCTCACCGATCACGATGCCGGCGACCAGATCCGCGACGGCATCCGCGTCGTCCGGCAGGTCGGCCAGCGGGACGAGATGGTAGACGATCAGGACGGATTCCCCATCGGTAATGGTCTGGCAGAGCACCGTCGTCGCGAACGTCTGCTCGTCGCCGTTCTCATCGAGGCTGGTGAGCGCATACCCGGCCCAGGCGCGGCCATCGCCGTCCCGCTCGCCGAGGTCGATGTCGCTCTCCTCCAACGGCTGGCTGTCCTCGACGCTGGAGGTCCCGATGGCGTTGGCCAGCTCCCCGTCGACGCAATCGGACGCATCGCCCCCGTAGAGCACGTCGGCCAGGAACGAGACCGTCGACGCCCCACCGGTCAGGACGAGATCGGCGGCGTCGCCGGTCCCCGTCTCCTCCCAGTCGGACGTATCCCAGCGGACCGACCACTCCAGGCCATCGGCCATGCCCTGGTACTGCCCCTCGGCCTGGGCGGTGACCGGGCCGGTCGCCAGCAGCGACGTCACGAGCAGCAGGGCCACGGTGACCCACCGCAGGGAGAGGGCGGACCGGTTGGCGGTGTGCCGGATCCAGCGTCCCATCTCTCGTCCCACCCTGGTCCCCATCGTACGGTCTCCTGCCTGTCGCTCATCGTGCCGGGACGGATCCGCGCGACGTCGCTCCGATGCCGGCTCGCCGTATCGGCCCGCGTCGCAGACAGGAGCATACCCTCCGGCGCCCGGACTCAGAGCGAGTCGCCGTCGTCCTGGACCACTAGTAGCGCAGGCCCGCCAGCAACCCCTCGATCTGTTCCGTCGCCTCGGGCCCACGGATCTCGGTGGCCGGGCCGGTGAACTCGATCGCGAGGACGTCCGTCGCACCCAGCGAGTAACAGACGATCAGACTGATGAAAGGGACGTCCTTGTCGGTGTAGGCGACATAGGCCTGGAGCTGCGTCCCGTCCTCGCTCACGGTGATGTCCTGTTGGCCATCGGGCCTGATGACGACACTGGCCGTCCCGGCGCCGCGCTCGTTCAGGATCGCGACGTAGTTGTCGAGGCAGGTCGTGACGCTGCCGTCGCCGCTGACGTACGGCACGACCGCGGTCGTCAGCAGCTCCGAGCTCAGCCGGACGGCCGCGTAGCCGTCGCCGCGCTCCTCCCCCTCGAAGGCCCAGGTCGCCTCGTCCCACGTCAGCGAGACCCCGAACTCGTCGGCAACGAATTCCGTCGGATCACCGCTCGCAGGTTCCGGTTCCTCGCTCGGCGCGGGGTCCGGGTCGTCGCTCGGGGCGATGTCCGGTTCCTCACTCCCCGCCGGCCCGTCGCCGTCCACTGGCGCGCCGTCGTCACTGGCGACCGGTTCGTCGTTCTGGCCCGGACCCGGACCTGGCTTCCCGCCGTCCCCCTGGTCCGTCTCCTCGTCGGCGTTGGCAGCCGTTCCGTCACCCTCGCCGGGTTCACCGCCGGGCAGGACGAGGGAGTCGACCAGGGCCTCGAAGGCGGGGTAGGCGAGGTCGAAGTAGCCATCGACGTAGGCACTGACGTGGGTGAACGCGACGACCAGGTCGCTGTCGGGATCAGCCCGGCACTCGAACATCGCCGCCTGCCGAAGCTCCTCGCCGTCCTCATCCTCGCTGACCCGGACATACGCCGCGGCCGACCGGTCGTCACCACTGGTCTCGTAGGCGTCCCCGGTGTCCGGGTCCTCGATCGGCTCGTCCCTGCTGGGCCGGACATCGATCTCGCGGGCCAGGGTGCGGACGCAGTCGTCCGGGTCGGACCAGTCCTGGTCGGTGCCCTCGACGAAGACGATGCCGGAGACCAGCCCCTCACGGTCGGCGTCGTTGGTCGTCAGGCGGAGGAAGTCGCGGGTGGACTGGCCGGTCGGTTCGCGCTCGTCGGCGACGACCCAGTCGTCGGTATCCCAGGCCAGCGTGTAGCCAAAGGAGGGGCTGACGTAGCGCCCGGCGTCCGCGTCCGACTGCGCCCCGGCCGGCGCCCAGGACACCAGCGACCCAAGCACGACGGCCAGCGCGAGCTGCCGCCGCAGACCAGTCCAGCCAACGCCGGTTCGATTGTCTGTCCCGACCGTCTCACGTGACCTCATCGTCGCTCCCCATTCCATCCGCTCCACCGGTGGTCAGGATAGAGATGGCTGGCCATCACGGAAGGGTCGGATCGCCCCCGCCACGGCCGCATCATGTCGATCACACGAAAGACGGGCGGGGCGCCACCCGGGTTCCGGGTAGCGCCCCGCCGAAAGGAAATGCACCGGGGTTTCGTCAGCCGCGAGAGGATGGGCAGTCCGGAACCACCCTACCGTTCGATCAATCCCTCGAAGATGCCGTTGATCTGCTCGCTGTCGCCCCTCGCATCGTCGTCGCCTGGCTCGGGGTCATCCGGTGCCTACTCGTCGTCGCTCGCTTCGGCGTCATCAGACGGCTCATCCTCGTCGCTGGCCTCCGCGTCATCGGACGGTTCGTCGTCGCTGGCCTCGGGCGTCCCGTCGCCGGTACCGCCAAAGGTCAGGCTGTCGATGATCTCCTCGACGGCCGGATAGTCGTCCTCGATGTAGCTGTCGACGAAACCGCTCCGGTTGGTGAAGCCGACGATGACGTCGCTGTCGGCATCGAGACGGCAGTCGACCATGACGATCTCGTCCGATTCGTCGCCATCCTCGAGCGTCACCGTCACCAGATAGGCGACCGCGGACCGGTCGTCGTCACTGATCTCGAACGGGTCGCCGTTCGCGTCGTCGAGCAGCTCGCCGTCCGCCGGATCGACGTTGATCTCCTCCAGCAGCGTCGCGACACAGTCGTCGGTGTCGGACCAGGAGTCGTCTGCCCCTTCGACGAACAGGAGGCTGGACCCTTCCTCGTTACTGAGGTAGAGGAAGTCCCGGGCGAGCGGATAGGTCTCGACCGTCTCTTCGCCCTCGACGGTATAGGCATCGGCATCCCACTCGATGCTGTACCCGAAGGTCGGGCTGGTGTAGGTCCCGGCGTCCTCATCGGCGCCCGAGTCAGCGCCACCGTCGCCCCCACTCCCAGCGTCGTCATCCTCAGACGCCTCCGGGGTGTCCTCGTCATCCTCAGACGCCTCCGGGGTGTCCTCGTCCTCGTCGGACGCCTCGGGGGTGCTTTCGTCTCCGGTGCCGCCGCTCGTGCCGCCGACGATGTCGGGAAGCCCGATCTCGACCGGCTCCCCGGCGATCTCGACCCCATCGAACAACTCGAGGGCCGCGTCGAGTTCATCGAGATCGACCGGGACCACCGCGATGCCCCAGAGCAGCGCGTCATCGCCCAGCGCGTAGCAGACATGGACGACGTCGGCGTCGAACTCTTCCTCGAGATCGAGGGTGATCGTCCGTAGTTCGTAAGCGTACTCCGCCGTCTCATCCGCGACCGGGTCGCCGTCGTCGTCCTCGAACGGCGCGGCGTCGATCGCCCCGGCACCCTCCTCGAAGTTCGGCACGACGTTGGACAGACACTCTGCCGGGTCTTCGGTGGTCGGCGACAGGACGACGAACTGGGCGAAGCTGCCCTCGGCTTCCAGCGCCAGGTCGGCCGACTCGGATTCCCCCTCAGACCAGACGTCGCCGTCCCAGGCGATGGACCACTCCAGGCCGTCCTCATCGTAGGTGAAGCTGTCGCCGCCGCTCTGCGCGCCAGCGGATTGCAGGCCGACGGTCAGCGTGCCGAGGAGCATCGCGCAGGTCGCGAGCAGACGGGCTCCCGTCAGGCTCCTCCGCCCGATCACTCCGAAACGGGACATGGGCTCGGGACGCTCACCGCTCATGGTGTCTCCTTCTCGATGGCCAGCGACCCGCATGGGCGCAGTGAACGAGGGATCGGGAGGACGCTCCGGGAACTCGCGACGGATTACGCTGCCAGGTGTCCGGCGCCGCCCCCACCGCCGGGCGGCGACGACGCACCCGGAGGACCCCAATATCGCCCAGCGCATCCCGGCCCAGAATATCAGCGGACCGCCGATCGGGATACGGGTGCCGCCCAGGGATCGGGGCCATGACCAGCCGGCGGCGGCCGCGAGCGGAGGTGCGGATCATGCGTGGATCGTCGCACGAAGACGATTCTAGGACAGGTCCCCACCATGATCGATATCGACAACAGTGACCGGGTCGTACCCGAATTCAGGCTCGTCCCGACCCATGCCGACACCGACGTGCCGAGCCTCGCGGCGATCGCGTATGCCGCCTTCTTCACGGAGGCCGAGCGGGAGGAGATCGGGACCTTCGACGACCTGCCGGACCCCGAGCGGGCCCGCTGGGAGTCCGTCGCGGCCCACGTCGCCCGGACCGTCGTCCCGCCGGTGGACCAGGATATCGAGCAGTGGCGGGCGGAGCAGCGGAAAGAACTGGCCCGGCAGGTCAAGGACGCCCCGTACACGCGCGATGTCTGGCGAGCGACCATGCGGGCCACCGACCTGCAACACGGTCTGGAGACACTGCGGACCCTGCTGGTCCAGTCAAGGGAGAGCGCCGCCCGGGCCCGATCGTATTCCCAGCGGCTGGCGACCACGACGCGAGCCATGCAGGTCGTCGTCGGGACGGACACCACCCGGTCGATCAACCTGATCGATCGCTCCCAGCGGCCACATGACATCGACCCGACTATCCGGACGCCACCCGACCTCTCGGCCAACACCGACCGGCCCGCTGACCCGCATGAACTGATGGTCCGGAGCGCCTGAACCGCTCCCGGCGATGGCCGGGTCCGCGACGACATGAGACGGGGCCGATGCGATATCGCATCGGCCCCGCGTCGTTTCGCAGTGAAGCTGGGATCAGCATGCCTCTCCGGAGAGAGCCCTAGGCCAGGAACAGGTCCTCGAAGATGCCGTTGATCTGCTCGCTGGCCGCGTCCTCGGCCAGCACGTCCGGCGCTCCGGTGAACTCCACCCCCATCACGCTCTCGTCGTCCAGCGTGATGCATGTCACATAGCTCGCGAACGACTCCCCGTCCACGCTGTAGAACAGGTACGCCGACAGCGACATCCCGTCCTCGCTCGGGAAGATCAGCTCGCCCTCGTCGCCGACGACGATCTCGGCATCGCCGTCGCCCCGGTCATCGAGCACCGTCAGGTAGTTGTCGAGGCACGTCTCCGGGTCGCCATCGCCACTGTTGTAGCCGACCAGGTACATCGTCAGCAGGTCGGACTCCAGCGTCAGGGAGTCAACCTCGTCCTCGCTGGACTCGTCCTCGACCGTCCAGACGTCCTCGTCCCAGCTGAGCGAGTACGCATACGTGGGGCTGACATAGGAGCTGCCGTCCACCCCGGTGTCGCCTCCCGCATCGTCGTCGCTGGCCTCCTCGGTCGCCTCCTCGGTCGCGTCCTCGTCGTTGGCCTCCTCGGTCGCGTCCTCGTCATCGCTCGCTTCGGCCGTCGCGTCGTCACTAGCCTCCTCGGTGGCGTCGTCCTCGTCGCTGGCTTCCGCGGTCGCGTCGTCGTCATCGCTGCCGCCGCCACCGGCGAATGCGAGGCTGTCGGCGATCTCCTCGACCATGGGGTAGCCGGTCCCGGCGTAGTCGTCGACGATGCCACTGAGGACCGTGAAGCCGACGATCAGGTCACTGTCCGTGTCGGCGCGGCACTCGATCAGGCGGACCTGATCCTGGGTCTCGCCGTCCTCGAGCTCGATCTCGAAGATGTAGGCGGCCAGGGAGCGGTCATCGTCGCTGACCTCGAAGACCTCGCCGTCCTCGTCCTCGACGGCCTCGCCGTCGGCCGGGTCGATGCCGATCTCCTCGAACAGGCCCTCGACGCACGCATCGGTATCGGACCAGTCCTCCTCGGATGCCTCGATGAACAGGGCCGTCGTGCCGTCCGCATCTTCGAGCTGGAGCAGGTCACGCGGGTAGTCGTCGGACGCTTCGTCGTCGAGCTCGACGCTCCAGAGGTCGGCGTCCCACTCCAGGGTATAGCCGAAGGTCGGGCTCTCGTAGGTGCCGGCGTCCTCGTCGGCCTGGGCGCCGGCGGCGTTGATGCCGACCGTCATCGTGCCGAGCAGCATGGCGGCCGCGGCGGTCGTGCGAAGGGCGAACACGCCGGCCCGGGCGGGGCCGCGGTGCCGGAGACCGGGACGGAATCGCATCGTCGTTCCTCTCGACGGCGGGTCCACCGATGGGACCAGGCCGAAACAGGGCTGCGTGAAAGGCTCACGCAGAGAGAACGACGGGGGCAGGCGATTGGTTCCCGGACGGCACGGTCTCGCCACGGTGACTCCGGGAGCACCGTTCCACCGTGTGGTTGCGGCCGGGGCGCTGCGCGGGTAGCCGTCGCAGCGCCCTGTCCGGGGGCTGACCTCCCGGTCATCCGCTCGGGCACAGGGAGGCCCCGCCACCATCCGGTCGGCCCCTCACGGGATCGTCCGGATGGCAACGGGGCCACGATGAGGGCCGAAGACCTCTAGAACTCCAGCGAGTCCAGGATATCCTCGACGGCCGGGTAGGCGACCCCGAAGTAGTCTTCGAACTCGAGAGACAGGTTGGTGAAGCCGACGATTACGTCACTGCCCTCGTCTTGGCGACAATCGATCAGGACCGTCGCCCCTTCGTCGCCATCTGAAGCGGAGTAGGCCACCGCCGAACGGCCATCCTCGCTGATCTCATAGGTGTCACCCGTCTCCGGATCCTCGACGGGATCGATGATCGCGGGATCGACGCCGATCTCCGCGAGCAGGACGTCGACGCACTCGTCGGTATCAGCCCACTCCTCGGAGCCCTCGATCAGGAGCGTACTGGTCTCGTCTTCGTTGGTCAGATCGATGCGGTCCCGACCGGCGTTCTCGGCGGCCTGCAATTCGCCGAGGACCAGCCAGTCATCCGGAGAGAACGCCAGGCTGTACCCGTACGCCGGGCTGGTGTAGGTTCCGGCGTCCTCGTCCACCCCACTCCCGCCAGCGGCAGGTGTGCCGCCCGCGACCGGGGTCCCCTCGTCTGCGCCGGGTGTAGCGTCATCGTCCGCGACTGGGGTGGCGGCCTCGTCCGCGCCGGGTGTGGAGTCGTCCTCGCCGCTCCCGTTGATGGCCCAACCCGCGACGTGGACGCCCTGGTCGGGCGGAGCCGCCGTCCGGGCGTCCGTCGCCTGGAGACCGAGGGTCATCGTACCCAGCACCAGGGCCAGGGCGACGAGAAGGTGACCGGAGAACGGCCAGGACCGGATCAGATCGCGGGACCGTCCAGGAACGAGTCGCTGAGGCATCGTCTCTCCTCTTCGATGGCTGGGCAGCCCTTCGGTGCCCGGCCACGTGGCGCGTCGGCACGCCACCCGGCGGCCGACACACGACTCACGTCGCATGGGTCGCGCCCCAGAGTTTGAGGAGGGGATCGCCTGCCCGTCACGCCGTGGCCCGGAACCGGATTACCGGGCGGGAGACTAGGGACCAGCCTTCCAACGGACGGACACCGCCGGCCAGGGATGGTCCTGGTCGGCGGTGTCACGAGCGGTTGCTGGGTTGGCGGCGAGGGACCGTGTTATCCGGCTGGCGGGACGACGAGCCCCGCGACCAGCGTGTCGATCGCGTCGCTCTCCGCGTCCAGGGCGTCGGCGTCGCCCGTGATCGAGAGGCGGACGGCGGCTCCATCGGCGATGGCGACGCAGTACACGAAGGAGACTTCGACGCCATCGCCAGTGGGCGCCGCGACGAGCGCCGTCAGTTGCCGACCATCGTCGCTGGTGGTGACGCCGGGCCCGTCGTCGCCATCGAGGATCGCCGCATCGGGCGATTCCTCCTGTGTGATCGCGATGAAGTCATCCAGGCAGGTCTCGATGTCTCCGTCCACGGTCTCATAGCCGACCACGTTGGCGAAGAGGTCAGCCGCGACCAGGGTCAGCACGTCGGTCCCGCCACCGCTCGACTGACCGAGCGGCATCCAGTAGGCCGGGTCCCATTCCAGGGTGTACCCGTAGGTCGGGCTGAGGTACGAGCCCAGTCCTTCGGCTCCGGAGGCGCCGTCACCGGTCGAGGTAGCGGCGGCGTCTGGCGTCCCGGTCCCGTCAGGTGCGTCGTCCGTCCCCGGCGCCGCGGTGTTGTCCAGGATCTCCTCGAACAGCGGATAGTCCTCCGTGAAGTACCGCTCGTCCTCGTCGCTGACGTGGGACACGCCGACGATGAGGTCGTCGTCCAGGCGCTCGCAGGCCACGACGTAGACGACGCTGACGATCTCGTCATCGTTGTCACGGGTGAGGGTACCGAGGTACCCGGCGGCGAGGCGGTCGTCGTCATCGATCGCGAAGGCGTCGCCGGTCTCCGGGTCCTCGAGCGGCTCGGCCTCATCCGGGTCGACGTCGAGATCAGTGAGCAGTTGCGTCAGGCACTCGTCGAGGTCGCCGTCCCAGGTGGTCCCGCCCTCGAAGAACAGGATGCTGGAGCCATCGGTCTCGTCGAGACGGATGAGGTCTCGGTCGGCGCCGTCTTCACTGACCGACTCACGCTCAACAGTCCAGGCGTCGGGGTCCCAGGCAGTCGAGAAACCGAAGGTCGGGCTGACGTAGGTCCCGGCGTCCTCGTCGGCGCCGGTGGCCGTCGCGTCCTCGTCCCGATTCGCTGGCTCAGGTGTCGCGTCACCAGTCGCGTCGCCGGTGATCTCCTCGCCGTCGACGTAGGTCCTGACCTCGGCGAACAGGTCGTCGAGCAGCGGCAGGTCATCTTCGGCGGCGGCCGCCGTGGTGACGGCGGTGGCGAAGATGGCGGTCTCCCCGGCCTCGATCTCCCAGCAACTGGAATACCCGAAGCCGTCGAAGTCGTCGCCGCCGACCTCACCGGAGACCGTCCGGACCTCCCGGCTATTGATATCCGTGACCAGACCGACCGGCTCGCCATCGTCATCGAGCAGGGGTTCGGAATCGGTCAGACCGATCTCGCCCTCCACGAAGGGGACGATGTCGGCGAGGCAGGTCGCGGCGTCGGCGGCATCGACGACTTCATAGAAATGGACGAACGTTCCGTCGCGCTCAAGGATCAGATCGATCTCGGTGCCCTCGGCGGCGTCCTCGTTCTTCGTCCAGTCGTCGCTGTCCCAGGCGACGGACCAGGAGCCCAGTTCCCCGTGGGTACTGGAGAACGCCGTGTCGGTCCGCGTCTGGGCCGTCGCCGGCATGTCGGCCGATGACAGCCCGCCGATGGTCATCGCCATGACCGCCGCGACCCGGAGCGCCCGTCGTCCCCATCCCATCATGATCCTCATTCCCCTGCCCATGCCTGCGACACCCTGGCCCTCGCCACGGTGCGACACCGGTCGCCACCGGACACGGGTGCACGTGTCCATGGCGCTCATCGCTGGGATGACGTGGCGGGTGACGGGACAGTTCCCAGGTTGGACCGGCGGGACGGGACGGGACAGGGCCGGTGCCATATGGCACCGGCCCTGTCCTGAGGGATGGTAAAGAAGAACCCGTCGCGTTACCCAGCAGCCGGCTGTCTGCCCGGTACCTACGTGACGACGACAACGGCCTGCATCATGCCCGCGTGGAGCGTGCAGACGTACGGATAGGTGCCCGGCTCGTCGAAGGTGACGGACTCGCTGCCACCGTTGTTCAGGAACGCCGTGCCGAAGCTGCCGTCGTCGGCCACGGCGTTGTGCGGCTCCTGG
>CADCWK010000002.1 GCA_902806375.1 uncultured Thermomicrobiales bacterium | reverse complement strand
TCCTTCGTCGGCGTGCGTCGACCCCAGACGGGCACGCCGAGCTGGAGAAACAGATCGAACAGATCGAGACGAAGGTTCGGCAGGCACAGGAGATGGAGGAGAAGCTCGAGGACTTCATTCTGGATCAGCGGAGCTTTCGGAAGGACGAGGCCGACGCCCTCCTGAATCGTCAGCCGACGTTCTCCGGAACGGATCTGAAACGGTTCGTCGAACGCCTCTTCACGCATCTGGGCGGGTCCACGCAGGAGGTCAAACCCGGCGTGGTCGAGCTCCGCTCTCCGCGTCGGCTCCACGAGATCGCCGACGTCAACCTTCGCGACACGTACCGGGCAACCTTCGATTCGACGATCGCGCTTCAACAGGACGAGCTCGATTTCGTGGCCTTCGGGCATGAGGTACTCGACGCCGCGATCAAGTTATGCGTGTCTCCTGATTTCGACGGCAAGTCCGCCCTTCTGTCCGTCGAGAGCGATACGCTCGTCCCAGGCATCGCCTTCTGCGCTGTGTTCGAGGAAAGTCTGACCGGGGTGAAACCGCGTCGGCAACTCCGGTTCGTGGCCGTCGATCTGGATGGGAATGTGTTGCCGGACGTGAGCGAGGCGTTTCCCGCCCTCGTTCCGTTCGCGACTCCCTGGGCCCCAGCTTCGGACGAACGGGCACGGTTCGACCGCGTGCTCGATCTCTGCAATGACGCGGCGGAGGACTGGTCCGCCGGGCAACTCCACGACCTGGAGATCGAATTGGGGAAGGACAACCTAGCGACGTATGAGCGCGAACTCCAGAAGCAGGAACGGTTCTACACGGTCAAGCTGACGAGTGAGGACCGGAACATCGACCGTCTCCAGAACATTTTGCGGACTCAGCGCGACAGTTCGGAGCTCAACGACCGCAAGGTCATCCCGCTAACACAGGGACGACTCGAAGGAGCGATCCGCCGGCGCACCCAACTCCATGAAGCTCAGTCCGCCGCGCGGGCCAGGCTCGACGGCGCACGCTCGGTGTCGTCTTCGTCTCAGTTGCTTGCCGCCGGCTGGGTCCGAATCCGGCCATCATCGAACGGGAGATTCGCATGACCCGTCCGTCAACCCAAACACTGAGTCCGTTCCCGATCGGGGCTCGCGTACGACATGATCATCATGGCCTCGGCGTCGTTACGGCTACCGAACACCGGCTAATCGTCGTTCTCTTCGACGGACAACCAGAGACGCTGCGATGTAACCCGAAGTCTGCACCGGTCGACCGGCTACGATGGACGGTCGGTGAGCGCGTTCGGTTGACAGGGACCGGAACGTCTGGGGTCGTCCGAAAGGCAACTGACGCGAGTGGGCTAATGCGGTACTCCGTCGAGATGGACGGGTCGGGGGATATCCGGATCATCCAGGAGGCCCGGCTGGAGCCGGTCCCCATCGTCCATTCCCCCGTCCAGCTCCTCGCGGACGGCCAGTTCGACAGCGCTCGGAACTTCTTCCTGCGGACGACCGCGTACTATCTGACTGCGGCCCGGCAACAGGTCGGAGTGGGGGCGGCCATTGCCCGGATCGTCCCGCGGCCGCATCAGACCTTCGTCGCGCAACGGGTGCTCAGCGCCCCGTCGCCGCGCTTCCTGCTGGCCGACGAGGTTGGTCTGGGCAAGACGATCGAGGCCGGTCTTATCCTTCAGGAGCTCCGCGCACGCGGCGGTCTAGACCACGTCCTAGTGATCACCCCAACCAACCTCTCCATCCAGTGGCTGTACGAACTGCGATCCAAGTTCAACGAGCCATTCTCCCTGTTCGACCGGGAGAGCCGAATCGAACAGGCACGATCGGACGCCAACGGCCAGAATCCCTGGGTAGTCAACCGCAACGTCATCACTTCCCATACCTGGCTGACGCACCATCAGGACACGTGGGACGAGCTGCTGGAGGTCCCCTGGGATCTTGTGATCGTCGACGAGGCCCATCACGCCCGTCGATCCCGGGATGGTGCCGACCGCTGGCAGGCGACCCACCTGTTCCGGTTCCTGCAGCAGATCAGCCCGCGCAGCCGTGGTCTGCTGTTGCTGACGGCGACCCCAATGCAGCTCGATCCGTCCGAACTGTTCTCGCTCGTCGAGCTGCTGGACCCAGCCCTGTTCTACAGCTTCGACGCGTTCCAGGCTCGGCGCGATGGCAATCGCGCGCTGAACGCGCTGATCGGGGATGTTTCACGGTTCAATGAGTTGCCCCTGGCGGAGCAGATCGCCACTCGCCACCAGTTGGCGACCGACACGAGCGCCGGTCTGGTTCTGGCGGATATCGAGCAGATCGACACGTCGCAGCAGGCCCGTGATCGGGTCGTCGACAGACTCGCCGATCAGCATCTCTTGAGCCAAGTCATGATCCGGAATCGGAAGCGACTGATTGGCGGTTTCACCCGTCGCATCCCGCACATTCTGAGTGTCCCATTCTCCGAACCGGAGCGCGCACTCTATGACGAACTCGCCCGATTCAACCGCGATTTGTACCGGACGACCAGCCGCCAGCGCCGCATGATCATCGGCTTCATGCTCATCGGATACCAGCGCCGCCTGACCAGCAGTCTGGTCGCGTTCGTCCGGACGATCGAGCGGCGTATCGCCAGACTCGAAGCTCAGGCGACTCACGTGCCCGATCCGAACCTCACGGCCGAGGAGCTGACCGCGGATGACGCCGACCAGCTTAGCGAGGCCCTGTCCACGGTCATCGCCGCGTCGCCTCAGGGCGAGGCGGCCGAGATCGCGTCGTTGCGGACGCTCCTCACGCTGGCTCGCCCAATCAGGCAGGACGCCAAGCTGGCGCAGCTCCTGGCTTTCCTCGACCAGGTCGACCGGACGACCTACGGCGACCAGGTCGTCATCTTTACCCAGTTCACGGATACCCTCGACTACCTCATGGAGCAACTCTCATCGGATCACCCCGTGGTCGCGTTCCACGGCGGTCTCAGCGCAGCGGACAAGGACCGGGCGATCGCCCGATTCACCAAGGGTGAGGTCCGGATCCTGGTGACGACGGAGGCGGGCGGCGAGGGCCGGAACCTGCAGAACTGTTCGGTGCTGGTGAACTACGACCTGCCCTGGAACCCGATGAAGATTGAGCAACGAATCGGTCGGCTGGACCGGATCGGGCAGCAGCGGAACGTCCTGATCGTGAACTTCGCGCTGGCGGGAACGGTCGAGGAGCGGATGCTCGATGTCCTCGGGCGTCGGATCCACGCGTTCGAGGAGACAATCGGTGGCCTCGACCCGATCCTGGGTTCGATGGAGCAGGACATCCAGCAGATCCTCCTGGAGAGTGACGGCTTGTCGTTCGACCGGGTGCTCGACGCCTATGCCGACCGGATCGTGGCCGAGGTCGAGCAGGCGCGTCGCGCGGAGGACGTGCAGCGTGACTTCGTGCTCGATCGGCGGAGCTTCGATCAGCGGCTCCATGAGGAGTTCGATGAGGGGGAGCGGATCCGAATCTCCCGCAACGGCAACATCTTCGCCAGGACCCTCTTGCCAGCCCTCAAAGCAGACATGAAGAAGATCGACGAGGATACGTACCGGGTCTGGTTCGGGAAGCAGTTTCCCGTGCAACTCCCGGCGTCCGTGGGCAATCCGGTCCAGATTACGTTCAGCCAGCGTCAGGCGCTCGACGACGAGATGGTGCAGTTCGGGAGTCTCGGCCATCCGCTCTTCGACGCGCTGCTGGAATACTGCGTTGGCGATGAATTCGCAGCCTACGGGATGACCGCGCGGCGTTGCCTCGTCTCCCCTGACCATGCGGGCTTTCGCGGGTTCCAGTTCACCTTTCAGGTCACCATCAAAGAGGTTCGGGACACGAATCGGATCGTGCCGGTTGCGATCGATCTCGACGGAGCCATTCACCCAGAGCTAAACGCTCTGCTCCTCGATACTCGCGACTGGCGAAACCCACCGCCAGGAAGCGATATCAAAGTCTACGGAGGGCAGTGGGCGGACATGGTCGCGGACGCCCACGAACGAGCTGAGGATTGGCTATTCGAAACGATGGAGGGAGAGATGACCGGCCGGCGGGAGCTGGCGGCGGAGCGCTTCGTCGCGGAGCGCCAGAAGATCGAACGCTTTGCTTCCCACCGGGAGTCCGAGGGTCGGCGCCGCATCCAAGATTCCGCCCGTATCGTCGATCGCCTCGAACGGTCAGGACGAACCGAGGACCAACGTGTGCTGCCCATCTGGCGCCGCTCACTCGCGAATGCTACAAGCCGGGCCGCGGAGATCAGCGAGGAACGTACCCGCCAACTGGCTGACCTCGAGGCGCAGCGCCAGGTCAGCTTCAGTACCCAGTTGATCAATGCCGCTTGGGTCGAGATTGTCGCTCCTTATGGGAATGAATAAACTCTCGCGTATACGGAATGTGGGTAAAGGTTCCCCTCTGCAGGCAGCGAGGTGTGCCGGTGAGCCGACCACCACTTGCAGCGGTGGGAGCGATCCGCAGACCGGAGAGGGGTCGGGGGAGAAGTCCGCTTGCCACAGGCACGTCCCACGTGAGACGGCGCACGATCATCCGGATTCCGTAATTCCCGTCTGGTAATTGCAGGATCTGTTCAGATGCGTGAGACCGGCCAGGTTGCCAGTGATAGCGACTTGGCCGGTCTCACGCTACACGTTCGATTCGGCTACCCCGTGACGGCGGCGAGGGCCTCCAGCACCCGGGCGGGGGTGAAGGGGCCGTTGCGGAGGCGGGCGCCGGTCGCGTCGAAGATGGCGTTGCTGACGGCGGCGATCATCGGGCAGATGGCGGGTTCGCCGGCCCCGAGGGGAGGCTGGTCCGGCCGGTCGATCAGCTCGATCTCGATCAGCGGGATGTCGGCGAAGCCCATGATGTGGTAGGTCGACCAGTCGAGGCTCGTCACCGCCGAGCCGTCGAAGGTGATCTCCTCCTTGAGCGCCCGGCCCAGCCCCTGGATGACGCAGCCGTCGATCTGGTTCTGGAGACCGTCCGGGTTGACGATCAGGCCGCAGTCGTGGCCGACGACCACCCGGGTGGCCCGGACCGTGCCGTCGGCCGGGTTGACCGTGACATCGACCACCACGGCCGCGTAGGCGAACTCGGTCTCGTAGCGGGCGAAGGCGAAGCCGCGACCGGTCACCGTGCCGTCCGCCGCCGGGACGACCCCGGAGAACTGCGGCCCCGACGGCCGGGCCATCCAGCCGGCCCGCGTCGCCGCCCGGCGCATCACCTCGACCGCACGCGGGTCGGCCATGTGCCGGAGGCGGAACTCGACCGGGTCGGCCCCGGCCAGCGACGCCATCTCGTCCATGAACGTCTCGTTGGCGGTCGCGTTGGCGAGGCCGCCGAGGCTCCGCAGGGCCGATGGCCGCAGCGCCGGCGTCTCGTTCCAGTGGACGGTCAGCCGCTGGTTGGGAATCGAGTAGTTGTTCGGCGCGTTCCGGTCACCACCGGTCTGGCCCAGGGTGGCCGGTTCGACCGGCGGGTCGATCTGCTGACCGACGAGCATGTTGCCGGGCTGGCCACCGGGCCGGGTCGAGTGGGTCGGGGTGAAGACGGTGTAGTCCCAGGCGACGATGTTGCCCTCGTTGTCCAGCCCGCCCCGGAGGTCCATGACCATCGCCGGACCCTTGGGCTCCCAGGCGAACTCGCCCTCCCGGGACCACTGGAGCCGGACGGGCCGGCCGACGGCCTTGGACAGCACGGCCGCGTCGGCGGAGACGTCGTCGGCGCCGTTGTGGCCGTAGCAGCCCGGACCCTCCTTGTAGATGATCCGGACCTGCTCCGGCGCCAGCCCGATGATCGGTCCGATCGCCGCCGGCAGCGCGTAGACGCCCTGCGACGACGAGTAGATCGTGGCGCCGTCGGCCCGGACGTCGGCGATCGAGCAGGACGGACCGATCGAGGCGTGGGCCTGGTAGGGCTGCGTGTAGGTCGCCTCCAGCATCCGCGCCGTCTGGCTGGCGAAGGCGCCCTCGACGTCGCCGGTCCGGACGGTCTCCTCCTCCTCGGCCGGCATCTCGCGGATCAGGTCGTAGATCTGCCCAAGGTCGGGGAGCGGAGCGGTCTGGGCCCAGGTCACCTGCAGCGCGTCGGCCGCCCGGACGGCCTGCTCCTCGCGCTCGGCGACGACGCCGATGAAACTCCCGTTCTGGATGACGTCGATCACGCCCGGCATCGCCCGGACTGCCGTGTCGTCGAGACTCCCGAGGGTCGCGCCGATGCCGTCCATCGTCCGGACGTAGGGCCGGACGACGCGGGCGTGGACCATCCCCTCGACCGTCAGGTCGTGGAGGTAGGCCTCACCACCGGTCAGTTTGCTGAGGATGTCGATCCGGGGGATGGACTGCCCGACGACCCGGTAGGTGTCGAACGCCTTGACCGGGGCGTCGCCGGTGATCTCCATCCCGAACGTATCGGTCGCGAGCTCGCCGTAGGTGACGGTCTTCGTGGCGTCGAACAGCGCCGTGACCACACCGTCCTCGACCTGGAGGTCGTCCATCGGGACGCCGAGACGCTCGGAGGCGCGGGTCAGGAGGACCATCCGCGCTTCGGCCGCGGCCTGCTGCAGGACGGGGCCTGCCACCTGGATGCTCTTGCTGCCGGCGGTCGTGCCCTGGCTGGGGGTCAGGAGGGTGTCGCCGGCGATCAGCGTCGCGGAGGCCATGGGGACGTCGAGCTCCTCGACGACCATCTGGGTCAGGGAGGTCCAGAGCCCGGTGCCGAGCTCGACCTTGCCGCAGTAGATGGTGACGAGTCCCTGGCCGTCGATGCTCAGCCACGAGTCGATCGTGTCGCCGGAGACATCACGGGTCTGGATGTCCTCCTGCGTCTGGGCGGCCGGGGTGCCGATCAGGCCCGGCTCGGTCGATGGGGTGGCGGCGGGCGTGCCGATCGGGGCGACGGTCGCCTCCTGGGCGAGCAGGCCGGCGTTGCGGAAGGCGGCGGCGAGGCTGAAGCCGATCACGAGCCCACCGGAGCCCTTGAGGAGGGTGCGGCGACTGATGGGGGAGACGGTCGGTGCGGTCATGGGGTGAGCCTTTCCCGTGAGTCCGGTCACGCCGTGGTGCCGGCGACGTTGCCCGCGGCGCGCTGGATGGCGCGGACGATCCGGGTGTGCGTGCCGCAGCGGCAGAGGTTGCCCGCGAAGGCCTCGGTGATCTCGGCGTCGGTCGGCTCCGGGGTGGTCTGGAGCAGGGCCGCGCCGGTCATCATCATGCCGGGGATGCAGTAGCCACACTGGGCGGCCTGCTCCGCGATGAAGGCCCGCTGGATCGGGTGGAGGTCGTCCGCCGTCCCGAGCCCCTCGAGGGTCGTGATCTCGGTCCCTGCGACCTCGCTGACCGGGACGACGCAGGAGCGGATCGGCTGGCCGTCCTGGTGGACGGTGCAGGTGCCGCACTGGCCGAGGCCGCAGCCGAACTTGGCGGCGTGCAGGCCGAGCTCGTTGCGCAGCACGTACAGGAGCGGTGTCTCGGGCGTGGCTTCCACGTCATGGGACTGACCGTTGACGGTGATGGACAGCGCCGTTGCCGGGGTGCTCTGCATCTGCAGCTCCTTTGGCGACCGTGGTCGGCGACGACCACATGGGGTCCCCGGGGGTGGGACCGGACGGAGTTGGGGATACGTTTTTCCATTGTCCAGGGCAACCAGAGGGGCGTCAAGACGCTTCTTGCGCTGGCCTGAGAATAGAACGATTTGATGAAGGATCGACTAATCAATCACTGGATAAACCTGGTCCTGGGGAAGTGTCTTTGCCCGGCCTGTCGATTCCGGACCCGTCCTGCCGCGTAGCTGACGCATACCCCGTCGCGGTCCGCCGAGGTCATTGGCAGGAGGCGATGACCGGAGGCGACCGCCGCCTCCTGCCGGTCGCCTCCGGTCCACTGTTGGGGAATCGGGCCCGTTACACGGGCACGCCGACGACGTTGTCCATGCCGTGGCTGGGGTGTGGACGCCCGTCGCCGGGGTCCGGGACGAAGCACGTGAAGCCGTGGGGTCCGGCCGCGAGATCGACGGTGATCCAGAGACCGGTGCCGGCCGACTGGGTCGCGGTGCCGACGGGTCTGGGGAGTCCCAGGTCGGCGAACGGGCTGGCCAGCGTCTCGATGACGGGTGAGCAGGCTCCCGCCCGTCGCAGATGCGGGACGTCGGTACGCTGTCCGTTGACCCCTGCGAGGAGCCCGGCCGGGTGGATACCCCGGCACTCCCATCCGGCAGCTGCACTCTCTCACCAGGAATCGTCCGCGGACCGATGTCCAGTCCGTAACGAGGGGTTCTTTCAGAGACCCTGCGGGGACACCCCGCAGGCAGTCGCGGATGGTGATACGTTGACCGCCGGGCAGGTCATCGTGCCGGCTGTGGCCGGGTTGGTCCCGTTCGCCCGTAGCGGGAATGGGCACCGTGGGCATGGATGGCCACGGTCCCGTCGCCCGACGTGCCGGCCAGGCCGGCCTGGACATGAGGTAGCCATGAAGATCACCGCCGTCGAGGCTGAAATCTGGCGCATCCCGTTCGCCGCGGAGGTGCGGCCGGCCTGGTCGCCCGGGACGGTCTGGCGCGAGAAGTCGACGACGGTCTACCGGGTCCATACCGACGCCGGTCTGACCGGGATCGGGGCCGGCCAGGGCGCGCCACTCCTCGTGCGCGACCGGATCGCTCCCAGGCTCGTCGGTCATGACCCGTTCGCGGTCGAGCGCATCTTCCGCGTCGTGGTCAACTGGAGCGGCGGCGCGATCGGCGTCCCGGTCGCCTGCGGGATCGAGATGGCGCTCTGGGATCTCGTGGGCAAGGCGGCCGGTCTCCCGCTCTACAGGCTCTGGGGCGCCCACACCGACCGCCTCCGGGCCTACGCCAGCCTCGTCGAGCAGCGCACGCCCGAGCGCCGGGCCGAGGACGCCCTGCACCTCCTCGACCAGGGGTACCGGGCGATCAAGCTCCGCCTGCACGCCCCGACGATGCGAGAGGACATCGCGCAGGTCGAGGCGGTCCGGGCGGCTGTCGGCGACCGGATGGAGATCATGGTCGACGCCAACCAGGCGCAGGAGCCGGGCACGCCCGGCAGCGAGGACGACCTCGTCTGGGGGTATCGCCGGGCGCTGGCGACCTGCCGCGAGCTGGCCCCGCTCGACGTCGTCTGGATGGAGGAACCGCTCGGTCGCTACGCGTTCGACGACCTCCGCCGCCTCGCCGCGGCCAGCGACGTCCCGATCGCCGGGGGCGAGAACAACGTCGGTCTGCACGAGTTCCGCCGGCTGATCGACGACGACTGCTACGACGTGGTGCAACCGGACGCGGCGGTCTCGGCCGGTCTCGGGGGGCTGCGGAAGATCGCCGCCTACGCGGAGATGCACCACAAGCGGTTCGCCCCGCACCACGGGGGCAGCGGCCTGGGCGTCGCCGCCCACCTGCAGTTGAGCGCCACCTGCCCCAACGCGTCCTACGTGGAGTTGCTCCAGGAGCCGCCGGCGCTCCCGGTCGAGACGTTCCAGGGGCTCATCACCGAGCCGCTGGTCCCCGACGCCAACGGCGACGTGCGCCTGCCCGAGGCACCCGGCCTGGGTGTCGAACTGAACACGTCCTGGGAGCGGGTAGCCTGATCCGGGCTGCGACCGGGTCCCGAAACGACGCCAGGACAGGGTCCTGTCGGACATGATGGCAGGGATCCGTGGTGGGGTCCCGTCCGGGCGAGGTCCCGGCTGGTTGATGCCGTCAGCGACCGGTGATCTGTTGCCAGCCCCGTAGGGTGTCGTGTCCCGTGCCTGATTGTGACGGGACTTAGCACGACCACCGTGTGGGAATCGGGGGCGGGAACGCCCGTCGGTCTCACTCAGCGACCGGGGTGGCGGGCGACGATCCCAGCATCGTCCGCATCAGGGCGATCGCCTCGTCCGTGGGGTCACCCTCGGGGGACGCGGCGGACAACCGGACCAGCAGTGGCCCCTGCTGCACGTAGAGCGTGACCTCGTTGCCATAGACCGGTTCGCCGAACAGCCCGCGGGAGTAGTCGCCCAGGGCGGGGATATCGATCTCCCGCAGGTCCGCCGCGGTGGCCTGGGCGTCGAGCGCGTAGTCGAGGGCCTCCGCGGCCGACTCCGGCCCGTCGAACGCGTGGACGCTCACGTAGATGCCATCGATCTCCTCCGGTCGCGCCGGCGCATCATCGGGGAGATGGAAGGCCCGGATCAGGTTGCGTTCCCAGCCCCAGCCGGTGAACCGCTCGATGGCCTCCTCCGGGTCGCCGAACCCGTCGGCCACGTCGTCCAGCGTTCGCTCCCCATCATCGATGATGACCAGCCCATCCGGCACCTGGTCTTCCGTCAGGAGCTCGATCCCGACGTCGCCGGCGGGTGATGGCGTAGCGACCATGGTCGGGGCGGGCGGGTCGTCCCCCGCCAGGACCGGGAGCGCGCTGATCGCAGCGAGCAGGAGGGCCGCAAGGACGCCAGGGATGATCCGGTGCATGGCGAGGGCTCCTCTGTCGACCCCGGGTGCCTGGATGCCCCGCCGGAGGGTCGATCGGTATCGGGCACGCGGGACTGGCCGGGATCGTACCAGTCACGACGGCACCCGTCAGGACCGATACCAGGCGAGCCTGCCCTGGTCCGGTCGGATCGGCTCGCCGGTGGCCGCCGGCGCGCGGGAACGGTGAACCCCTCGGGGTGCCGTTCCCGCGCATCGCCGTCGACGTCACCGTCCCCTCGGAGTGGAGGGGGCTAGGTCGTCGGTGTCGCGGCCGGTGTAGCGGCCGGTGTCCCGGCTGCGGCCGGGACGATGTCGGCGACGATCACCGCGGCCGGTTCCGTCCCGTCGTTCCGGATCTCGCCGCCGGCCATCGGGGGCAGGACCGTGTAGTCACCGGCCTCGAGGGTGAACTCCTCGTCGGCGGCGATCGCCTCGCCTGGGTCGTCCACCGCTCCGGCGCGGGTGACCGTGACCGGTACGTCCAGCGTGAAGCTCAACGACCCGGATTCGAGGACTCCCAGGGAGATGCTGGGGACCGGCTCGATGGCGTAGGTCGTGTCCGGGGCGAACGTCAGGCGGTACAGGGACGGCTCATCCCGTCCCTCCACGAAGGCGAGCGCCTCGGCGGTGACACCCGGGGCGATCTCGAAGCCGCCCGGTGGTGGGCCACCGTCCTGCGCGGAAACGGTGGGGAGCAGGAGGCTCAGGACGAGCAGGAGCGTGACGATCGGGAACAGGCGATGCATGGGGCTGCGTCCTTTCACGGTCACTTGAGCTTTCGTCGGCCAACGTGTCCGTCGCCTAGGGGCTGACCTCCTTCCATCCCCCGGACCACCATGTGGTCGTCACCAGGCAGCCGGGGAGAACCAGTGAGCCATGGTCGCGGTGAGCGCTCAGGGTCGGGGCATCGTTCGGGGGGCGCCATCCTATCCCCGGTCCGAGCGCCGCTGGTCCCATGGCGCACGACGCCCTGCCAGCCGGATCATCTGATCACCAGGTCTCTCGCAGACCTCACGGATCGCGGCCGACGACGCGGTAGCAGGTGCTACCAGTGTATGCCCGCGTCATGGCGTTTGGAAGCGTCTCATCCGGTGTGATAGGTGGCGCGGTTCTCCCATCGGTCATCCCGTCGGTCAACCCGACCCCGGGACCCACGGACGTATCGGGCACGGGGGGTACCGGCGGCGAGGGATGCTCCCGACCGGCCGTGACACCCGGCGCCGGCGCTCATTCATCAGGACATACCGGTCCACGGCCACAGCGGCGGATCTCCCGGCTCACGGCGTTCTCTCCTCGGGGGGCCACGACCCATGACGACGTGTGGCGGGCCGCGGTCCGTGACGTATCATCGCCGGTCCAGGCAGGATCCCGTGAGGATGGGAGGGACGGGACGAACGAGCCGACGGCGACGTGCGGGTCGTGCGGGGATGTCGACGGCGCGACCGGAATCACGGTGCGGTGCGGCGCGGTCGCCGGGGCGACCGAGGGGCGCGACGTGACGGTGGCAATCGGTATCATGCCTGCTGGAGGACGACGATGACGGATCATCCGGTAGTGATCGCGGGCGCGGGGCCGACAGGACTGATGCTGGCCGGGGAACTGGCGTTGGCCGGGATCGATGTCGCCATCTTCGAGCGGCGCACCAGCCAGGAGCTCACCGGCACGCGCGGCGGCGGTCTGCACGCCCGGACGGTCGAGGTGCTCGACCAGCGCGGCATCGCCGAGCGCTTCGTCTCGCAGGGGCAGCCCGGCCAGGTCACCTCCTTCGGCTGGATCCCGCTGGACATCAGCGGCCTGCCCAGCCGGCACGGTTACGTGCTCGCGCTGTGGCAGACACACATCGAGCGCCTGCTGGCGGAGTGGGTCCATGAGCTGGGCGTGCCGATCCGCTACGGCAGGCAGGTCACCGGGTTCGCGCAGGACGACCAGGGAGTGGACGTCGAGCTGTCCGACGGCACGTCGTTGCGGGGGGTCTATCTCGTCGGGTGCGATGGGGGGCACAGCCTGGTCCGGAAGGCCGCCGGGATTGGCTTCCCCGGGTGGGAGCCGTCGATCAGCAACCTGATCGCCGAGGTCGAGCTGACCGGGGAGCCGACATGGGGTCTGCGCCGCGACGCCCTCGGTCTCCATGCCATGAGCCGGGGGGAGGATGGGAAGTCCGTGCGGGTCATGGTGACCGAGCAGCGCCGCGGCTCGTCCGGAGAGCCCACGCTCCGCGATCTCCGGGAGGCGCTCGTCGCCGTCTACGGGACCGACTACGGCATCCACTCTCCCGCCTGGATCTCCCGATTCACCGACATGACGCGACAGGCCGCGGCCTACCGTGACCGGCGTGTCCTGCTGGCCGGCGACGCCACCCACATCCATTACCCGACGGGGGGCCAGGGGCTCAACCTCGGGGTGCAGGATGCGGTGAACCTGGGGTGGAAACTGGCCCAGGTGGTCAGGCGGACATCGCCGGAATGCCTGCTGGAGACCTACCAGGCCGAGCGCTATCCCGTCGCCGCGCGCGTCCTGAGCGACACGATGGCGCAGGTCGCGCTGCTCCGGACGGACGACCGCACCAACGCCCTGCGCGACACCATGTCGGAACTCCTCGGCATGGAGGAGCCGCGCCGGGCGGTCGCCGCGAAGCTGTCCGGGCTGGACATCCGGTACGACCTCGGCGAGGGCCACCCGCTGCTCGGGCGTCGCATGCCCGATCTCGACCTGGTCAGCGCCGGTGACCCGCGGCGGCGGGTGTTCAGTCTGCTGCGCGGGGGGCGGCCGGTGCTGCTCAACCTTGGGGAGCCAGGTGGTTTCGACGCGACCCCGTGGGCGGACCGCGTGCAGTCGATCGACGCCACGTGCGTCGATGTCTGGGAACTCCCGGTCGTCGGCGCGGTGACGACGCCCACCGCCGTGTTGATCCGGCCCGACGGCTACGTGGCCTGGGTGGGCGAGCGGACCTGGTCGGGACTCGCCGACGCGCTGACCAGGTGGTTCGGACCACCTGCCGGTGGCCCGCACGTGTAGTACTGGTCTATGAGGGTTCGGTGGAAGAGGGCGGCTGCGACCACGCGGGGCCCCATCGGCACGCCGGTCGCGATGCCGCCCGACGAGGTCGATCAGCCGTGGCACGATA
>CADCWK010000001.1 GCA_902806375.1 uncultured Thermomicrobiales bacterium | reverse complement strand
ACCTGTCGGGCGTCTCGGATAGATGCCGCGACAGGCCGTCTAGTTCACGGTGGTGACCGAACTGGCCAGGAGCCGGTCCTCACGCCCGTTCGATGTCGCGGGGGCGGCCACGTTCGGCGCCGGCGCCGGGACACCGCGGACCATCGCGAGTTGCCCGCTCCGGACCATCTCCCGGATGCCGTAGCCACGGAGCATCGCGATCAGGGCGTCGATCTTGGTCTCGGCCCCGGTCGCCTCGACCAGCAGCGAGGTCGGCGTCGCGTCGACGATCCGGGCCTCGTAGATCTCGGCGATCTGCATGATCTCGGAGCGGTGCTGCGGCTTGGCGGCAACCTTGATCAGCGCCAGTTCCCGCGACACGGTCGGGACATCGGTCACGTCGGTGACCTTGAGCACCTCGATGACCTTGTAGAGCTGCTTGGAGACCTGCTCGACCTGGTCGTGCGGGGCCGAGACGATCATCGTGATCCGGGAGACGCCCGGCTGCTCCGAGTGTCCGACGGTGATCGAGTCGATGTTGAAGCTGCGCCGCCGCATCATCGAGACGACGCGGGTCAGGACGCCCGGTTGGTCCTCGACCAGCACGACCAGCGTGCTCTGGCGAAGGGTGGTGTTCGCGCCAGCCATCTAGACCCGCTCCTCATCACCAAACTGCTCGAACATCATCTCGTTGTTGGAGCCGCCCGGCGGCACCATCGGCCAGACGTTCATCTCCGGGTCGATCACGAAGTCGATCACGACCGGCCCCTTGATGCTACGCGACCGCTCGATCGCCGGGCGGATCTCCGACGCCTTCGTCACCCGGATGCCGGTCGCCCCGTAGGCCTCGGCCAGCTTGACGAAGTCCGGCGCCAGGATCTGGACCTCGGAGTAGTTCTTGGCGTGGAAGAGATCCTGCCACTGCCGGACCATCCCGAGGAAGCCGTTGTTGATCACGGCGATGTTGACGTCGAGCCCCTCCTGCATGCAGGTGGCGAGCTCGTTGAGCGACATCTGGAAGCCGCCATCGCCGACCACCGTCCAGACCTCGAGGTCAGGTCGGCCCATCTTGGCGCCGATCGCGGCCGGCAGGCCGTAGCCCATCGTACCGAGACCACCCGAGGACAGCCAGCGGTCCGGGTAGTTGAACCCGTAGTGCTGGGCGGTCCACATCTGGTGCTGGCCGACGTCGGTGACGACGATCGCTTCCCCATTGGTGACGGCGGCGAGTTCCTTGATGATCGTGTACGGCTCCGGCCCGTCGGGCTGGTCCTCCAGCGCCCGGATGAGGGCGACGTTGCGCTGGGTGGCGATCCAGTCCGTCCACTCGTCGCGGGTCCGCTCGGTGATCAGGGGGATCAACTGCTCGAGCGCCTCGCGGGCATCGCTGACGACCGGCACGTCGGCGTAGACGTTCTTGCCGATCTCGGCCGGGTCGATGTCGATGTGGATGACCTTGGCGTTCTTCGCGAAGTCGTCCAGCCGCCCGGTCGCCCGGTCGTCGAAGCGGGCACCGATGTTGATGAGCAGGTCGCACTCATTCAGGGCGGCGTTGGTCTCGCGGTGGCCGTGCATCCCCATCATGCCGAGGGACAGCGGGTGGTCCTCCGGGAAGCAGCCCAGGCCGAGCAGCGTGAAGGCGATCGGGATGCCGGACTTCTCGACGAACTGCCGGAACTCCGCCGTCGCGTTGGCGAGCATGATGCCATGGCCGGCCATGATCAGCGGCCGCTTCGCCGCGTCGATCATCTCGGCGGCCAGCCGGACCTGGCGCTGGTTGGGCGTCTGGGTCGGCTGATACCCGCGCCGCCCGGTCTCAGCCGGGTAGATGAAGGATCCCTTGGCCTGGAAGAGGTTCTTTGGGATGTCGACCAAGACCGGGCCCGGCCGCCCCGACCGGGCCAGGTAGAAGGCTTCCTTGATGGTCGGCGCGATGTCCTCCAGCCGGCGGACGAGGTAGTTGTGCTTGGTCACCGGGAGCGTGATGCCCTGGATATCCACTTCCTGGAAGCCGTCCCGCCCGATCAGGCTCTGGTTGACCTGCCCGGTGATCGCGACGACCGGGACCGAGTCGAGCTGGGCGTTGGCCAGGCCGGTGACGAGGTTGGTCGCCCCAGGGCCAGAGGTCGCCATGCAGACGCCGACCCGACCCGTCGCCCGGGCGTACCCATCGGCCGCGAGGGCCGCCCACTGCTCGAACCGGACCAGGACGTGGTGCAGGTTGGCGGCTGGCAGGGCGTCGTAGAGCGGGATGACCGCCCCACCGGGATACCCGAAGACGAGATCGACCCCCTCGGCTTCGAGGCTGCAGGTCACCATCTGGGCCCCGGTCATGATCGGGAAGCCGTGCTGGTCCAGCGGCCACTCGCGCTCGGGCCGGGCCGCGGCGGGACTGGCGGGTGGGCTGTCGGTCATCGGGGCGGAAACCATCGGACGGTCCTTTCCTGGGGCGAGGATGGGGATGAAGCGGTGACGAGGGCGGGCTTGGCATGGCAACAAAAAAGCCCCCCGTGTTGGGAGGCCCTCGAACGTTCTTGTCGTCGCGCGACTCGCGCTTACCGGTTCAGGCTCTCCCACACGCCAAGATGGCCCCCGATAATCGGGAGCTCGATAAGTACGAGTACGTCGAGGATGGCGGAGGCGAAGCGGTTGTCTGGCTTCATCGCGGTTCTCCATCCCGTTCGACCCGTCTCGGCGGTGCCCGGCCTGCCCGGGACCATCACACCATACTGATCCTGCCGAAATCTGTCAAGGCGTGGAATGGCGCCCGACCCGGCGACCTGCCGAGTAGAGCACCATCCTGCGCCTCTGCGGCACGGGAGATGGCGGGAACCACCATCTCAGGTCCGACCGACCGCCAACAGGTACTGCTTCCGATCGAGCGGATCGGCGTCCGTCCGTGGCCGGCAGGGAGGCTCGCCGGTGACGGGTCGATACCCCGCGAACTCGGTGGAGAGGCCCGCCTCGCCACCTGCCAGCCCGGGCAGACGCTGCTCGACCAGGCGGACCCCGGCACTCGGGATCGTCCCCGCGATCCGGCTCCGCTCCCCGTCAGTCGTCGTCCCTTCGACGAGGCCCCGGGCCGCCGTGACCGCCAGCAGCACATCACTCAGCACCCCGGCCGGGCAGTCGAGCTCGAAGCGCTGGACGGGTTCATGGACGACGGTCCCTGCCCGCTTCAGGGCCGCCATCAGGACCAGCGGAACGAGCTTGCGATAGTCAGCGGCCACGGAGGTCGGGCTCATGGCGGTGTCCGTCACGGTCACCCGGCAGTCGGCCACCGCCCAACCGTGCAGACCCTGATCGAGGGTCTCGTGGACGCTCTCCTCGATCGCCCGGTAGAACGAGAGGTCGAGCGCCCCGGCCGGTCGTGAGAACGCGATGCCACTGCCCGGGTCCCCCGGCGCGACCCGGATCCCGACGGTGGCCAGGAATTGGTTGTCCTCGGCACCGATGTACTCCACTGCCCATCCCTGCCCGGCTGGGGTCTCGATGCAGACCACCCGGCTCGGCTCGAAGGTCACCGGCAAGCCGAAGTCGTTCGCCAGCGTCGCACCGATCACCTCCTTCTGGACCTCGCCGTAGAGGCGGATCGAGACCTGCGACCGGACGGCGTCTCGCCGGACGTCGATCAGCGGGTCCTGCTCGGCCAGGGTCTGGAGTGCGATCGCCAGCTCCGTCGCCCGACCCGTCTCGACCGGTCGAACCACGCTCTCCAGCGTCGGGCGGTCGAACCGTCCGGCCGCTCGCGGGACCGGCGCGAGGCCGATAACATCGCCGATTCGGCCCGCACGCAGCCCATGCAGCCGACCGATGTCCCCGGTGGCGACGGCATCGACGGGCCGGCGATCGCCGGCCTCGAACGCATCGATGGCCGTCACTCGCGCCTCGAAGATCTCGCCTGGTCCATCGCCGGTGGATCGCGTCACCACGATCCGGTCCCGGACCTCGATCCGGCCCTGCCAGAGGCGGACCAGGGCGACCTTCTCGCCCGACGGCTGGCGCTGGATCTTGAAGATGATCCCGGACGGTTCCGATTCCCGGTCGCCCCGGGCGAGCGGCAGGTAGCGGGTGATCGCCGGCAGCAGCGGGGCGATCCCGGCACCGGTGATCGCCGACCCAAAGAACACCGGGACGATGTCCCCACGCCGGGCCTGCCGGGCGATCTCACGCTCGACCCGCCGCCGGGGGGGCGGGCCACCGGAGCGCAGATAGTCGGCGACGAACGCGTCGCTGCGAAGCGACAGCAGATCGCAGACCGGACCCACTTCGTCCGGGGCGTACAGGTTACGTTCGGCGACCGTCGCCTCGCGAGTCCCCATCCCCAGAGGCTCGGTCATCGGCAGGACCGGCAGACCGAGCGACCGCCGGATGTCATCCAGCAGCGGGGCCCCACGGGCGCCCACCCGGTCGATCTTGTTGATGAAGAGGATGACCGGCATTGCCAGCTCACGGACGACCCGGATGAGCTTGCGGGTCTGGGGCTGGATGCCTTCGACGGCCGACACCACGAGGATGACCCCATCCAGCGCCAGCAGGGACCGCTCGACCTCGGCGATGAAATCCGCGTGCCCGGGGGTGTCGATCAGGTTGACCTTGTGACCGCCGAGCGGGAACGAGACGACCGCCGCCTGGATCGTGATACCGCGCTGGCGCTCCAGCTCGAGCGTGTCGGTCTGCGTGCTGCCCCGGTCGACACTGCCGATCGCCGGGATGACGCCGGTCTCAAAGAGCAGACGCTCGGTGAGGCTCGTCTTTCCGGCGTCGACATGCGCCAGGATGCCGAGATTGATGATGCCCATGCGGCAACGACCCTTCTTCGAGAACCATCTGGTGGAATGGGAATCTCGAAGCCTGGCGCATGGGTCCGTCCTTTCCGGGTAGGCGCGATGCCAGAACGGCGTGATGGAGGGGCGATGCCGATAGCCTAGGGAGCGACCCACGGTCTGTCAATCGGTGTCGCGTCTCCCACCAGGTGGAGGACAGGGACGGTCGACGGGGACACACCGTGACGGGACGTCCGTGCGGCCGGCCGTGACGGTTGGCGCTTTCCGGGAAGGATGCGGCGACGTAGGCGTCGCTCCCATCGAAGGTCCCGAACGACACGGGGGCGCCATGACGCCGTGGCGCGATGGGAATCAGCTGGGCAATCAGTTCCGGGAGACCCCCGGGAAGCACCCACTCGAGATGACCATCACACGGAAAAACGACGACGGGCCGCGCCGGTTCCCGGCACGACCCGCGACCATGGGGCTGGACACCGACCGCGACCTGCCTAGAACGGCTCCTCGTCCCCGATCTCGCTGTACGGGATCGGCAGGTGGCCGTTCTGCTGGGCGCAGACGTGGATCTCGGGTCCCATCGGCGCCCCGCACATCGTGCACCGGGGTCGCCCGGCCGCGACGATCGTGGCGGCCGACCCGCTCAGGGATTCCGCCTGGGACCGGGTCAACCGGCAGGCGAACGGCCGGGCTGCCGGTTCTCCGTCCTCGTCCGGGTCGCCGCTGTTGATGTCGTGGGCGATGACGACGACCCGGCCGTTGGCCTCATCGAAACCGAGTTCGATCCGACCGACCCGGAACTGGCGCCGGGTATCGGCGTCGAAATCGATCGGCACATCCCCCCGCCCGAGATCCAGCGAGTCGGTCGAGAATTGCTCGAGCATCTGGTTGAGCGCCAGCCCGAGCGCCTGCATCTGCTGCTTCTCCATCCACATGATGGCGGTATCGCCGTCAGCGATCACCATCAGGCGGAATCGTCGCTGGCCCGGCTCCCCGATCGCTTCGACTCGAACGCGCTGGGCGTCGACCAGCGATCGCTCGCCAAACGGGTCGGCTGCCATAGAGCAATCTTCCTTGCCTCGCCTCACGCGGGGCCTGCTTGTGACGTCCAGAGGCGCGAGACCCACCTCTCATGCGGTCGAAAAGCATATCACGGGCCAACGGAGCCGCCATCCCGCGAATGGGCAGGGCCGGGATGGAGGCCGCCGGACCGCTTGTGTCCGATAGGGGCGAGGCGGTCGGCAGCGGCGCTGCCGACCGGGGCCAGGGCAGATCCGTCCCCTACTCGACCGGAACGGTCTCGGGCCGGGTCGGCCCCTCGGCCGGACGGCGACCATTGGCGGGGACGGCCTCGGCGGCGCTCCGCTCACCCGTCCCGTCGCGGTCCGCGCCACTGGCTGGCCGGGCGATCCCGGTCGTCTCGACCACGTCACGCGGGACCGGGGACCGGGACGCCGCGCTCCCGGTCTGGTCGATGCCCGGCACCCGGGTCATCAGGTCGTTGATGCTGATCCCGGTCAGCGACTCCAGCAGGGCCGGGACCTGGGCGACGATCTGGGTCATGTCGCCGGTGATCTTGTTCATCCCGGAGTTGTCGCCACCGGTCCCGACGACCGTGATCCGGTCGATCCGCGACAGCGGCTCGCTGACGGCCCGGACCATCTCCGGCAGGTTGTTCAGCAGCTTGTCGAGGACGGCGGCCTGGTTGTACTCCTGGTACGCCAGCGCCTTGACGTTCATGGCGCCGGCCTCGGCGTCACCCTTGGCCCGGATGATCTCGGCCTCTGCCATACCCTGGAGCCGGACGATGTCGGCCTTCGCCGCGCCGTCCAGCCGGGTCGCCTCCGCGGCACCGGTCGCGTGGGAGATCTGGCTCTGCCGGTCGGCCTCGGCCAGCGTCTCGATCCGCTTGCGCTCGACCTCGGCCGACTTGAGCACGGTCGCGATCAGTTCCTTCTCGCGGCGCTGGATCTCGGCCTCCTGCACGGCGACCTGGCGGAGCTTCCGGACCTCCTCGATCCGGACCTCCTCCTCGACGACCCGCTGCTGCTGGACGTTGGCCTGGATCTCATACGCCTTGTCGGCGGCCGCCGTCTGGGTCTGGACGGCGGAGTTGTACTCCGCCTGCTTGAGGTTGAGGTCGCGGACCGCCTCGGCCTGCTTGGTCTGGCTGGCGGTCTGGGCGACGACCTCGTCCTGCTGGGCCAGGGCCTCGGCGATACGGGCCTCCCGGGTCGCGTTCGCCCGGCGGATCGCCGTGTCACGGTCGGCCTCGGCGGTCGCGATGTCGGCCTGGCGCCGGACGAGGGCGATGTCCGGCTTGCCCATGTTGAGGATGTACTCGTTCTTGTCGCGGACCTCACGGATGGTGAACGAGATGACCTCGAGGCCCATCTTGCTCATGTCCTCGGCGATGTTCGACCGCATCCGGTCGGCGACCATCTCCGGCTCCTTCACGATCGACTCGACCGTGAGCTGACCGGTGATGCCGCGCAGGTGACCCTCCATGACCAGCCGGATCAGGTCCTGCTGCTCCGGTCGGCCCTTGTTCAGGAACTGCTCTGCGGCCGTCAGGATACTGACCGGGTCGCTCTTGACCTTGATCTGGGCGACGGCCTCGACGTTCACCGCGACGCCCTGGTTGGTATAGAGGTCCTGGCTCGGTGCGACGTCGAAGCTCATCAGCTCCAGCGACAGGCTGCGCGACTGCTGGACCATCGGCCAGACGACCTTGCCGCTGCCCTTGATGACCTTGGTCCCGCCGAACCCGTAGACGAGCAACGCCTCGTTCGGGCCGACCTTGCGGTAGAGGGCGGCACTGATCGCGAAGATGAGGACGATCAGCAGGACGAGCCCGCCGACGATGATGAGCAGAGCGACCAGGTCCATCAATGCACTCCTTGCCCCGAGTCGATCCCGACCTGCACCCTCGCCTGTCGTTCCTTCTGGAGATTACGGTATCCGGCCGGCAGTATTGACCCGACGCTGTCGCGAACATGTCACGGCCGGACGGACTCAGGCCCGTCTCTGGTCGATCACCGGCTCGGTGTCGCTCACCATGGGCGTGGGTTCCGACCTGACGACCGGGACATCGGGAGCGATCGCGTCCAGCGCCCGGAACTGGTCGTCCAGCGACTCGCGGATGGCCCGCTCATCGCTCTCCGCGATGAGGTCGGTCCATGGCTGGACGTACGCGATCCCCGCGCGGGTCTCCAGGATGACGACCTCGACCCCTCGCCGGACCTCCGCGCCGTTCAGTCCCCGGGCGGCCGATACCTGTCGATAGCCCTGCTGCTCATAGACGATCTCACCGGTGCCGTTCACTCTGATGGACGACGAGACCCGTGCCAGGGTTCCCGGCAACTCGTAGTCGCGGGGATCCATCGCCTTGTCGGCCGGCGCGATGACCTTGCGCAGGAACCAGGTGACCGCCGCGGCCCCGGCCAACCCGGCGAGCAGACCAATGACGAGCGCGACCGGCGCGACCCAGCCGAGCCCGTTCCGGACGAGGTAGCCGGCCCCACCGAACCAGCCGATGAACGCGAGGACCGTGCTGACATTGAGGAAGCCGAGCAGGTCGAGCGCGTGGTGGCCAGCACCCGTTCCGGAACCGGCATCGCCACCGTGGCCCCCGGCATCGCCGCCGTGCCCTCCAGCGTCGCCATGTCCGCCACCGATCGCCCCAAGCATGAGCGTGAAGACGACGAAAATCAGCCCGAAGAAGAAGCTGCCGAGCAGGATCGCGTCGAGCAGGTCGTTGATGGGGAACATGTCCCGACTCCCTCGATGACCCCGGCGTCCGGCTGCCAGCGCGCGTCTCATCCGGAAGGGCATCTACCACAATTCTAGCCTACGGTACCCAACGGTTTGGCCACGTAAACCGGAGCATCGAGCGATCCCCAGCGCGGAACACCGTCGCCAGGTGGCTCGTGGAACGCCATGGCCGCGACACCACCCTATACTCGGCCCAGCGATTCACTACGGAGGACCACCATGACCGAAGCGTCCCGACGGCACCCGAATGCGATACCCGCTCCCGCTGAACCCGATACGGTCATCGGCACCATTGACGCCGGCAGTGCGGTCGTCGTTCCGCTGGGCAGCGAGCCCCGGATCGGCGGCGGCGGCGTCGAACCGACGACCGCGTCGGCCGACGACCGGTCGGTCGCCAGCCTCACCTCGGCGACGGTCCGGGACGACCCGGAGGTCAAGGCCTTCATCCTGCAGGCCAACCGGAACCTCGGCGTCCTGGGTTTCACCGAGCACGGCTTCCGGCACGTGGGTCTCGTATCCAACATCGCCCGCAACGTGCTCCGGCTGCTCGATTACGACGAGCGCCAGCAGGAACTCGCGGCCGTCGCCGGTTACCTGCACGACATCGGCAACGTCGTCAGCCGCCACGGTCACGCTTCGACGGGCGCGACGCTGGCCTACCCGATCCTGACCCGGCTCGGCATGGACCCCGAGGATATCGCCGTGGTCCTCGGGGCGATCGGCTCGCATGGGGACGACGGCGGGCGACTGGGCGAGCCCGTCCACCCGGTCTCGGCGGCCCTGATCCTGGCCGACAAGTCGGACGTCCACCGCTCCCGCGTCCGCAACACCGACCAGACGACGTTCGACCAGCACGACCGGGTCAACTACGCCGCCACGTCGTCGTTCCTCCGCGTCGACATGACCGCGAAGACCATCACCCTGGAACTGGCGATCGACACGGAGATGGCGCCCGTGATGGAGTACTTCGAGATCTTCCTGCCCCGGATGCTGATGAGCCGTCACGCCGCTACGCTGCTCGACTGCGTGTTCCACATCTCGATCAACGACGTCGTCGTCCTCTAGCGGACTGTCGTTTTTGCCTCCCCCGTCCGCGCCGACGGAGTAGACTGGCCGCATCCCGATCCGGACGCGTGGCCACCCCCGTCCGTTCCCGCTGATCTCCGTCCCTGCACCGGTGAGGTAGTCGCCCATGGCCGTCGCCCTCGGCAACCGATCGTCGCGATCCTCGTCGACCTCGAGCTGGCGAGACTTCGACTTCTACCTCATCGCGACGATGCTCGTCCTGATGGCGTTCGGTCTGGTCGCGATCTTCAGCGCCTATGGCCTCAACACGGAGGCCGAGGGCAACGCGGTCCAGCAGGGCATCTTCGCCGTCGTCGGCATCGTCCTCATGCTCGTCCTGGCCAGCGTCGATTACCGGTTCCTCGCCTCCCTGGCGATCCCGTTCTACGTCCTAGGGCTCGCCGGCCTGGCAACGGTCCACGTCATCGGCGAGACGATCGGCGGCGCCCAGTCCTGGATCCAGGTCGGCCCGGTCACGGTCCAGCCGTCCGAGTTCGCCAAGATGACGACCCTGATCGCCCTGGCCACGTTCGTCTCCTCCCGCGGCTCCGCGATGCGTCAGCCCCTCAACATGGTCGTGGCGTCGCTGATCGTGGCACTCCCGGCCGGGATGGTCCTCATCGAGCCTGACCTGGGCTCCGCCATCATCTACATGGTGATGTGGTTCTCCGTCATGGTCGCCGCGCGGACGCGACCGATCTATTTCATCCTCGGGCTCCTCTCCCTCCCGGCCGTGGTCTGGTTCGCGTGGAACTACGTCATGGAGCCGTACCAGCAGTCGCGCCTGACCATCAGTTTCGACCCGGACCGCGACCCGATGGGGCTCGGGTTCAACATCATCCAGGCGCGGATCGCCATCGGCGACGGTGGGCTCTGGGGCCGTGGCCTGGCCGGCGGGACACAGAGCCAGTACGACCTGCTCTCGGTCCGCGAGTCCGACTTCATCTTCTCCCACGTCAGCAGCATGTTCGGGTTCGTCGGGATGGTGGCGCTGATGCTGTCGTTCATCCTGCTGCTCTGGCGCGTGCTCCGGGTCGTCGACCTGGCCCGCGACCAGCTGGGCCAGTGCCTGGCGATGGGGATCTTCGGGATGCTCTTCTTCCAGACCTTCCTGAACATCGGCTTCAACATCGGCATCATGCCGGTCACCGGCGTCACCCTGCCGTTCATCAGCGAGGGGTCGTCCTCCCTCTGGACGTACCTGATCGCGATCGGCATCCTGCAGAGCATCCTCATGGGCCACCGCAAGTTCGCCTTCCAGCGCGGCCTCTAGCGGGGCACCAGCCAATGACGCGGTGACGTGACGCAGCCCCGGAGCCTCGTGAGGCTCCGGGGCTGCGTCTACCCCTCCGGTCCTGACCAGGGCGGGATCAGTCGTGCTGGTTGTCGCGAATGATCGCCTCGGCCTCGTCGACCGCCTCGAGTCGCTCTTCCGCCTGGTCGAGATCGGACGTCCCTGCCTCGGCCACGGCACCGATCGCCACCGCGGCGATCATCGGGTCGGGTTCGGCCCCGTTCAGGTAGAGCAGATGGAACAAGCCGCGGTCGGCGTGGGACGGTTCGGAGACGACCTTGAACTGGTCACCGGTCAGACGGCGGTCATTCACCGCGGCGAGAAGCTCCGAGAGTGACGCGAACAGTTGCGATTCCCAGACCTGGTCCATGGTCACCCGTTCCCTTCTGATCCCGCCGGCTTTGCGATCGCGGGGTCGCCAGCCTCATCCGCTGCCCGTAACCGCCGGGCTACATCGTACAACTCGGAGCGTGGCCGGCCCGTCAGCGATGCCGCCTCCCGCGCGGCCTGGCTGACCGAGAGCCCCGCACCCAGCAGCGACCGGATGACCGTGTCGTCATCCTCGATGTCCGCGGCGGAGGCCGCGTCCTCCCGGCCACCGACGACGATCACGATCTCCCCCCGGGGTGGGTGCTCCCGATAATGTGCGGCGACGACCGAGAGCGCTCCGTGCCGGATCTCCTCATGGACCTTGGTCAGCTCCCGGGCGACGGTGACCAGGCGGTCTCCGAGCGACTCGCGCAGGAACACCAGCGTATCGGCCAGCCGGTTCGGTGCCTCGAACAGGACCAGCGGCATCCCGGCCGAAGCGGCCCGACCGAGCTCGACCGAGCGCTCCCGTCCCTTCCGGGTCAGGAAGCCGACGACGACGAATGGGCCCGGCACCAGCCCGGAGGCCGACACCGCGGCGACGAGTGACGACGCGCCCGGCACCGGCGAGACCCGGAACCCGGCCCCCAGGACCGCCGAGACCAGGTCATTGCCAGGATCGCTGATCGCCGGGGTACCGGCGTCCGTCACGAGCGCGACGTCGCCCTCGCCGAGCGCACCGAGCAGCCGGTCGCGGCGAGCCCGCTCGTTGAACGCGTGGTAACTCAGCAACGGCGTGTCGATGCCGAAGTGGCGGAGCAGCCCGAGCGTGTGCCGCGTGTCCTCCGCCGCGATCAGAGCGACCCCCCGGAGCACCTCGACGGCGCGCGGGGTCATGTCCGACAGGTTCCCGATCGGCGTCGCGACGACGTACAGCGTTCCCACTCGTGCTCCCTCTGGCGGCCTGACGACCGGACGCTACCGTGTCTCACCGGTATACTTCATGGCGATGTACGAACAGGCCACGGCCGGCGATGACTCCCCCGGCACCCCCACGAGGGAGGCACGATCGTGACCGGCCCCATGCTCCTCGGCTTCGACCCGCTGCCCGACGAGGCCCCGCCAGCCGTCGCTCCCGCCATCGCGGAGCCGATCGCGTCCGGCCCCGGAGCCCGCCAGGCTACCGCTGCCCAGACCCAGTCGCTCTACCGCCGGTACCGGCCACAGAGCTTCGATGCCGACGACCTCGTCGGCCAGGAGCACATCGTCCGGACACTGCGCAACGCCGTCGAGCGCGACCGTGTCGCTCACGCCTACCTGTTCTGCGGGCCGCGCGGGACCGGCAAGACGACGACCGCCAGGCTTCTGGCCAAGGCCGTCAACTGCCTGGACCCGGACCCGCGCGTCCGGCCCTGCAACCGCTGCGCCGCCTGCCTGGCGATCACCTCCGGCGCGACGACCGACGTGATCGAGATCGACGCCGCCAGCAACCGCGGGATCGACGACATCCGCGATCTCCGTGAGCGCGTCAAGTACGCCCCCACCCAGCTCCGGAGCAAGTTCTACATCATCGACGAGGCGCACCAGATCACCGGGGCGGCCGGCAACGCCTTCCTCAAGACCCTTGAGGAACCGCCGCCCCACACCAAGTTCGTCCTCGCGACGACCGATCCCGAGGACCTGCTCGCCACGATCGTCTCCCGGTGCCAGCGGTTCGACTTCCGGCGGATCGCCCTGCCCGCCGCGATGGCCCGGCTCCGGACGGTCGCCGAGGCCGAGCGGATCCCGGTCGACGACGACGCGCTGGCGGCGATCGCGCGGGCCGGGACGGGAAGCCTGCGCGACTCGCTCGGGCTGCTCGACCAGCTGTCGGTCTACCAGGAGTCCGGTGAGGAAGCCGCCGCCCCGGCGACGATCACGGCCGACTCCGTCCGCGCCCTGATGGGCGTCAGCCGGAACGACCGGGTCGAGACGATCGTCGGTGCCCTGGCCGACCGCGACATCTCGACCGCCCTCGGTGCCGTCAACAACGCCGTGGAGGCCGGGGAGGACCCGCGCCAGCTCAACCGGCAGCTCGTCACCTACCTGCGCGTCCTGATGCACCAGCTGGCCGGCGGCTCACCCGACGCCGACCAGACCGCCCGGGACCTGGCCGCCCGCTTCGACCTCTACGACCTGGCGAAGATGGCACAGCGGTTCAGTGAGACGGACGTCCGGATCCGGCACGCGTCGATCGCCCAGTTGCCGTTCGAGGTCGCGCTGGTCGAGAGCATTCTCCGTCCAACGGGCGCGGCCCCCGCGACGGTAGCTCCTCCGGCCAGATCCGCCCCGGCACCGAGCACCGCGCCCCGCATCGCCCCCGCGGCAA